>NZ_JAVVQU010000012.1:0-8543 GCF_036655075.1 Niameybacter sp.
CATAAATTTCATTTGTATGCCTCCTCATTTTTATAACGAATACTGTCTCATTATATCTTCCTAATCTTGACAACAGTATGTCAGGGTTATAAATTAAATCTATAAGTTACACAAAGGAGCCTCTACCTATGAAAACGGATCGCCTAATAGCTATTATCATGATTCTTCTCAACTGTGAAAAAACTACTGCTACCAAACTTTCTGAAATATTTGAAGTCACACCTAGAACCATTTATCGAGATATCGATACCATCGCTCAAGCTGGCATTCCTATTGTCACCACCACAGGTGTGGAAGGCGGCATTGGTATATTACCCGCTTATAAAGTGGATAAACAGTTTTTTTCTGATTCGGACATTCAGTCCCTTTTAATGGGGCTTTCTAGTATTTCAACCACGTTGCCTCAAAAAGAACTCATTGGTACAATAGAAAAACTCAAAACACTTCTACCTCCTGAGTATGCGCAGGATCTCTTACTTAAGTCCAATCAAATTACTATTGATCTTACGACTTGGATGGGCAACAAAAAATTTATACCTACTTTAGAAAAACTTAAAAAGGCACTAAACACGAGTACACTTGTTAGATTTGACTACTATAACTTAGAAGGCACTAAAACCAATCGGGTTGTAGAACCCTATCAACTCATCCTTAAAGAATCTTGCTGGTACTTGCAGGGTCACTGTACTTTAAAAAACGACTTTAGAATCTTCAAGTTATCTCGCATATTCGGACTAAACATTGTAAACTCAACCTTCATCCCCCGTGACTTTACACCCCTGCCCCTGAGTGGAAAAGGTTGGATTGACAAACAACTCATTTCTATACAGCTTCGTATTGATGCCTCTCTTCTAGAAAAAATGATAGAACTTTGCGGTGAAGAAAATATCCAAGCAGGTGATGGGCATACCTTTATTGTCAATTTTCCCTTTGTACCTGATGCTATGGGTTATAACCTTCTTCTAAGCTTTGGTGCTCAATGTGAATGTCTATCGCCTGACTTTGTTCGCACAGCCTTAAAACATCATATCAAAAAGCTTTATCATATGTATGATAGCAGTCTACCTACCGAGTAGACGCCTGTATCACTTGAAACAAAAAGCCTTGCAATTTTCAAATCTTAAGGCGTTGCAAGGCTTCTATTGTTCCTACTCTACACTTGTTCTTTCTGCTGCATAAATAGGACCATTGTCTTTTTTAGGTATCACAATCAAGCAAATCATACTCACCAAAGTAAGTGTACCCAGTAAGAAGGCCACCATGCGGTAGGGCAAAAACTCTCCAAGTATACCTGCTACAAACTGAAAGGTTATCCCTCCTACAGCAAATATAGTACTAAACAAAGCCTGCACCCTTGCACGTATGTCGGGAGGCAAATAAGACTGGATAGCTACTGAACGAATTGTTGCACTAGCACTTCCAAGCGCCCCACACAAAAATCGGTTTACGACCATTAACGGATAAGGCATAAACAATAGCAAGGCATCCATACTATCGTAGACTGTATACACTAGCTTGGTAAAAGCATAACGCTTATTGGCTGGTATGACAAACTTGTATTGTATCATGCCACCTAGCACCCTTCCTAGCATTTCAGCACTTTTCAAAAAACCTAGCATGGTTATAGACAACATGGGCTGTGTTTGGTAATATGCTTGTGTCATAACAGTTACCCCTTCTGATGCCCCACAAGTAATACTCATATAGGTATAAATATTTTTCACTCCATGCTCTTGCTTCAAATACATAAAGCCTTCTTTCATATCCTTAAAGTACATCTTCAATGTATATTTTTCTGATCTATGACATCTCTTTTCTTGAATGCACATTTCTGCAATAACTGAAATAAGTGTAAGCCCTGCTACACTATAAAAAATCATACTTATAGAAACTTGCTGATACAAAAAGGTTGCAACAGGTGCCATACAAATGGTAATCAAAGGATAAAGCATCCCACTCACTGCAAACCCCTTTTGCTCAAATCCTACTGGAATCAAGTCTGGATACCACGCAGAAAAGCTTAGTCTATAAAAGACAGAAATAGTCCCTACCATCAGTACGAAGACAATATACATCCCATAGTTAAATCCAATCTGTGTGGCCCATACACCCATGCCTAAATATAAAACCATCATGAGTAGGTCTAAACCTACAATCCATTTTTTCTTACTCCCCCTGTCTATAATCGGTGCAACCAATATAGGCAAAATCACATCGGGTAGCATCCCGCATATTAATAAAATAGCTGCAAGTAGGGTGGACTGTGTCTCATCAAACACCAGAAGGCTAAGGGGCAGATTCATTGCCTCTCCACCTATCGCCGACAAGATTGTAGCCACTGTTATACACGAAAAATCCTTGGTCCATAAAGTCTCTTTTTTATTCCCCATTTTTACTTCTCCTTCTTCATCTCTTTCTCATTCAAGCATAACCTAGAATTAAAAAGATGTAAAAAGATATATTTTGAGAAATTTCAACTCTGTTTACCTATTTAAACTTACATCATCGTCATTTTTGAAGAAATTTCTTCTTGAAACTCAAAAGCTTTTTTATACTTTTTTTGTTTACGATAAGCCTGCGTTATTTGTTCTCTATAAAAATAGATATAACCAAAGTGTTTTTCCTGCTCAAGAACTTTTATAAGCTGTTCCATCAGCTCTAAATAGTCAGGGTCTTTTAAGTAATCCTCTTTAAGCTCCATCAAGGCTTCCTCATACATCAACTGATGTGCCTCTGACTCATCTTCCTTTTCTATGTAAGTCTTCATACCCTCTAGATAGAGCTGCACCTCTTCTAAACGCCCACTGCGAATGCAGACAAGTGCCTTTTTCTGGTAAAGCAAGAAACTTTCTTTAGTCATCTTGTTCAAGTACATCATAGCCTTTTCATAGTCCTTCTTAGTGAGGTAGACAGCTCCCATGTTATAATACACCGGCTCATCATCTCCTTGCCAATGTGTATGTTGCATCAATCGTAAGCCTCTTTCATAATGTTCAAGCATTAATTCGTCTAAGTCCAATGTCGCATATGCATCAGCCTGTGCAAAAAAGGTATGTGCCAGTATATAAGTGTTGCCTTCCTCTACAGCTAGCTCCCTACAAATCTTAGCCCGCCTTTGAATTTCAGTGTAGTGTCCCAACTGATACAAAGGGATGAATACTTTCAAAAGACTATAGCTTGTCCCTAATATTCGATGGGCTTTTTCATAGGCTTCTAAAATTTCTTCCCACTTACTTTCTATAGGCGTAAGCAAATAAAAAATCCCTAACTGCTCTTCTGTCATACAATCCTTACAGCTTTTTACAAGCTCATATACGTCTTCTCCCTCTAGTCCACAAATCAACCTATAATCTAGGCCAAGCTCACTATAGCCCAAACACGCTCCTAGTGCTTTCACTTCTACAAAAGCCTCTCTTGGCAGTCCGTAATTCATTTGATAATAATACTGCTCTATCAGCTTTCTTCCCTCTTCTAATAGCTGTGAATCGTTGCAATAAGTGATCCCTAAATTGGCAAATAACTTCATGACGATTTGCTCATCTGCCCTAACCTGCCCCTTTTCAATTTTGCACAGATAGCTCACTACACAGATGCCATAACAAATCTCCTTTTGCCCCTTGTCTTGTTTGATTCGCTCCATACGCAGTAAGTTTCCTATAAAGTTTCCGCCCATATGTTCACATCCTCATTCTGCTTGTTTTCTTTATTAGGTATTTTATCACATGTACTATCCTAAGCACTATTAGCTATATGAAATAAAACTAGCTAGTAAAAAAGTGACACTGTCTGGTCATATAAAAATAGTACCTCCATATATGAAGGCACTCACTCTATTAACTATTAAACGGTAAGGTTAGATTTGCGCTTCTTTTAAGTATAGTACTTAAGGTAAGTGAAAACAATATATACTATGGTATAATAGAATCAAAGAAATGATATAACGAGATAATTGGTATAAAAACAAAGATATAAAAAAGCATACGAACTTTTTTAAAAAAAGGATATTAAATACTTTAAAGTTGGGCAAATTTTCTTCTCTTGCTAAAATTCATAAGTATTTATTAGATGAAATCTATAACTTTGCAGGGGAACTAAGAACAGTTAATATTGCAAAAGGGAATTTTCGTTTTGCACCATTGATGTATTTAGACGCTGCTTTGAAACATATAGATAAAATGCCTCAATCCACTTTCGATGAAATCATAGAAAAATATGTCGAAATGAATATTGCTCACCCTTTCAGAGAGGGTAATGGAAGAAGTACAAGAATATGGGTTGACTTAATGCTAAAAGACAGCTTATCAAAAACTTTGGTAATTTTTTTACTCAATATGTTTTTTTATAAGCTGTTTACTTTTTCAACTTTAATAGGACCTTCTCGTCCAAGTTTCATAATGATTAAATCTGTTCCTATCATTATGAAACTTGGGCATTCTTTGTTCCTATTTACCTTAAAGCTTTAGGACTTTCCTATGATTTATCTAAAACAATACATTATTTCCATCACCTACTCTACACTTATTCCACAGTCACAGACTTGGCTAAATTCCTAGGTTTATCCACATCATTTCCTTTGAGTACAGATGTGTAATACGCCAAAAGTTGTGTAGGGACAACTGCCAAAATAGGCATGAGTAGATCGCTTGTCTTTGGAATTTCAATGACTTGGTCTGCCACTTGTTGAATATGTGGTGTGTCTTCTTTGGCAATGGCAATGACATAGCCTCCTCTTGCTTTGACTTCTTTCATGTTGGAAACCATTTTTTCTACAAGGTGGTCTTGTGTTGCAATGGCAAGTACAGGTGTGCCTTCTTCAATAAGAGCGATGGTTCCATGCTTCAATTCTCCTGCTGCAAAGGCTTCTGTATGAAGGTAAGAAATCTCTTTGATCTTAAGAGCTGCTTCCATAGCTGTTGTGTAGTCTACACCACGGCCTAGATAGAAAGCACTAGTAGCTTCTACCAATATACGGGCTACATCTTGAATGTGATCTTTCTCACTTAAGATGATTTCTACCTGAGTGCCTAATGCCTCAACCTCTTGAATATAGTCTGTGTAGCCTCCTTCAGTAAGGGTACCTTTTGTATAAGCAAAGTGCAAAGCTAATATATAAAAGGCCACTAGTTGTGCTGTGTAAGCCTTAGTTGAAGCTACTGCAATTTCTGGCCCAGCCCATGTGTAAAATAGGTCATCGGCTTCTCTAGCTACTGAAGACCCTACCACATTGGTGATGGCAAGTATTCTGCCGCCTCTACGTTTAGCCTCTTTCAAGGCTGCTAGTGTATCTGCTGTTTCACCTGACTGTGACACGACAATAAGAAGTGTTTTACGATCTATAAAAGGGTCACTATATCGAAACTCTGAAGCAATATCTACAGTTACAGGAATCCTTGCCAACTTCTCTATGGCATATTTTCCCACAAGGCCTGCATGGTACGCTGTTCCACAAGCTACAATATATATCTTATCTATTTGCTGTAAATCTTCTTTTTGAAGTTTAATCCCGTCCAAATGAATATGCCCCTTTTCATCTAGACGTCTCCCAAGTGTCTCTCGAATAGCTGTAGGTTGCTCGTAGATTTCTTTCATCATAAAATGGCTATATCCATTTTTAGAAGCGGCTTCTTTATTCCAATCTATATGAGTCACTGTCTTATTCACCAAATGACCTTGTGAATCTTGGATACGTAAGTGACCTTTATCTAAAATAACCACTTCATGATTATCTAGATAGTACACATCTCTTGTAAAACTAAGGATTGCTGGAATGTCAGAAGCTACAACATATTCCCCATCCTTCACACCTACTACAAGGGGACTTTCTTTCCTTGTTGCCATAAAAGTATCTGGATAACGACTACTGATTATCCCCAGTGCATACGCCCCTTTTAGACGACTAAGCGCTTGATACACAGCATTTTCAAAGTCTCCTTCATCGTATAAATCTATAAGATGAGGAATGACTTCTGTATCTGTATCAGAAACAAAGGTATATCCTTTTTCTACAAGTTCTGCTTTTAGTTCCAAATAATTTTCAATAATGCCATTGTGTACAACAGCTATCGTTTCGTCCTCACTTAGGTGAGGATGGGCATTTTCTTTTGAAGGTACCCCATGTGTAGCCCATCTTGTATGCCCAATCCCTATGCTACCTACCATATGCTCTTCTTTGACTACAGCTTCTAGTACTTTCAGGCGTCCCTTTTCCTTAACACATTTGAGTAGATGCTTTTCGTCTAATATAGCTACACCGGATGAGTCATACCCTCTGTACTCAAGGGCACTAAGCCCTTCCAAAATAATTGCTATTGCATCTTGTTTTCCATAAAATCCTACAATTCCACACATCTTTTACAACCTCCTGATTTGATCAGGGGGAACTCACTCAAGATGTTTTGTCTTATAAGTTGCCCTATAGTTTTGTCATCTTGTTAGGGTGTGATCCCTCTAGAGCATCCGCCGAATTTTCGATCACTCTAGCCCTCGTCAACTTGACTTGTCAAGTTCTGGCGCTTCATCTTTTTCTTTCCCCCTTGTAGATGGATTACTTTTATATTTTATTCAAATCCCTAAAAAATGTCACAAAAGGACTATAAAACTAGAAATTATCAACTCGTTTTATAGCCCTTTTACTATTTAGTAGGGTTAATATTCATTTTCATAAAGAGTTTATGCATTTCGCAACAACCTCTCGTTCATTCATCTACAAAATATAGCTCTACTTATTAGCGCATACCAATGTACATGCCTATAAAGTATGGAATGAGCCATATTGCCCATACTACAATACTAAACTTATGGAAAGATTGCTTCTTTGATGCATCTCCTTTGTACAGTACCCATGTCGCCCAACCTGCGTGGAATAACATGAGAACGATAGCAATAAAACCTGTAATGCCATGCAGCGGTGAAGCTACTGCCTCTGCACTTTTAGCAATGGCACCCATTGTTAAGGTGCCTATAGTATCACATACTAGACCCAACCAAAAAATGATGACATGCTTCTTGGCAAGTATGCCTGCTTTTCTTTCTCCAAATACCCCAATAGTATAAACGACTAATGCTAATGTGATGGTTACAATTGCAAAGATTAATTTAGAATCCATTATATTTTCTCCTCTTTAATTTTACGACTTAATAGTTGAAGTGCTTCGGTAATTTGTGCAACTTCTGCTGCACTGAGCTTATCAAAAACTTGACTAAAACTTGTATTCATACTTTCTCTAAAGGTCTTGGCAAACGCTCTTCCTTGTTCTGAAAAGGTAATGTACGTATTCCTTTTATCTGTATCTCTTTTTTCCTTTTGTAAGTATCCTGCTTCTTCTAACCGACTTACAATACCAGATACCGTTGCCTTAGAAAGAGACAGTTCCCCACATAATCTAGATATGGTCATCTCTTTGTTGTGTGCAATAAGCTTAATCACTAACGTCTGCTGAGGTGTCAGTCCAATCTCTTTCATACTTTGACCAATTTGACAGTGCATACTCGAATAAATCTCTTTGATCAACATGACCATTTCAAAATCTTTCTTCTCTCTCCCCATTATTGCCTCCCTATATGGATTTTTCTATATTCCTATTCCACTTCATCCAGCCTATTCCAAAGCATACGCCACCACCAAAAAGCGCTGTTCTAAGCCCAATATAAAAAGGTGCCCAGTAAATGGGATTAATAAAAGTAGTGGAGCGGATTACAATACTCAATGTCATCATAAATGCCATAATCATCATACCTGCCATCATCCATACCAATGCTGCTAGAACCATCAAAGTTCTTTTACCACATCTTGGTGTAAAATCCTTCACATCTCCATTAGTTCGTATACGAACTATTTTACTTCTTTATTCTATGTCGCTTTCTACTATTTGTCAACTAGTATTTTTTATTCATGCATACTTCATTAGAATAGGGTATAATGAAGTTATCTTGTAGTAAATCATGAAGGTTTGCACCTTTATCCAGGAGGACATACTATGAAAAAATTAATATTTATTAGTCTCATGAGCTTAAGCACGCTCTTCTTACTTGTTGGATGTGGTGGTAGCTCTGTTTCTAACCGAGATATTGAAAGATTGTATAGCACCGACCAAGGCAATCGTCATATTGTGGTAATTGAAGTAAAACAATCCCATCTCTCCTTCGACCTTAGTAAGCACCTTAAAGATGCTATGAATAAGGTCGAAATTGCCATTCCTGTAGATCAACAATTTTATGAGGATGTGGAAAAAGGGGATAAGCTCAGTAGCGATTTTAGAATGGGTTCACTGCTCACTTCAGGCAGTGTAGGTTCTTGGGATATTACTGTTAAGGATAAGCTCATTCTAGAATAAGAGTTGAGTACCCTTTGTATATGTTTGATGTTTTACAACCTAAAAAGAGAGGATGTTGCATGGTTTTCGCCAAGTGCAACACCCTCTCTTTTTAGGTTCATATCTCTCTGTTCAAATCTTCTCTTCAAATCCTCGCTTACTTTTATCTGCCACACCTTTTATCAACTACTATAAGCATTTTATTTATTCCCCATAGATATAAAGATACTG
>NZ_JAVVQU010000012.1:8643-65408 GCF_036655075.1 Niameybacter sp.
CTTTTATCAACTACTATAAGCATTTTATTTATTCCCCATAGATATAAAGATACTGTTGGTACCAATCTTCACACAATGCCTCACTTAAATAATCCGCTGTCGTATAAAAGATTTCCTCTAAGCCATCCCGTTCCGCTATCACTTTTGTCTTTCCAAAGATCTGCTTGTCCTCTTCCATACAAAAGTACCAGCCACGCCATTCTAACTCTATCAAATACATACTGTTTGTCTCCTTTATATTCAAACCTATTTCCCTAGCAAACTCAACTGATTTACCACCGCAAAGTTTTGAACATTATAAAGCATCAATGCATCTTCAATACCATTTTCACGCATATATGTGCCAATCGGCATATTTAAAAATCTTAAATCTAGTACATGAATCTCTTCGAACTGTTCTGTTAAGAAAGGAATCATAGCATTGGCATAAGAATCTTTAATAACTGCTAACTTCTTCCCATTGTTGACATCAGATTTAATGGTAATAATCGGATGGTTTCCACCTAAGAATACGGTGTACTTATCCTTTTTCTCAAGTTGCTCCATTTCATATACCGTATCTGTTGTCTTGTTGTCTGCCATGTAGAAGACTTCTAGCTTTTCTGGGTCTTTAGGCACAAAGAGTTCCACTGTATCTGGCCTCGCAAAAGTGAAGTTTCCTTTTGAGAAGAGTGACCCATAGAAAGCATCACTTCCTATAACACGATCAAAGTCTTCCATTGGAAGTGGTTCTATACCGTATGCTTCACAAAAAGCAGTATAACCATAGTAGGCACCTAACGTACTCCAGTGGTGGTCTGTCTTATAGTATAGGTCCTCTGCTTCATGCGCTTCTAACTTATCTAAGACATCCACCTTATGGATTTTATCATTTAACCCATTGACTACTTTATCGATGAAGAATTTTTCCTCATAAGGCGTTGCATAGTTTGGGAGCTTATCTTCATATACTTTGGTTGCAGTAGGTGCCAACATAAAGTATAAATTGAAGTTCTCACCAAACTTATTGATATAATCAATATTTTTCTTCATTAATTCTAGATCAGGTGTTTCAAATTTTTGTAGGAAATAGTCATCCTTTCCAATGTACACCCCATTGTTTTCTTTCTTTTGCAAAAGGCGTTCCGTATTAGACTTGATAGCAATAAACTCATCTCTTACGGGGAACTGATCTGCTATATATGTCTCTACCTCTCTACCATAAGTTCCATCAAAGAATTTTTGGGTGGTAAACTTTGGTTTAGTGGCTAATGTTCTATTTTCAAGCTCAGAAAAAGTTTTGTCTTTGGTAATCAACTGAAGGGCAAAGAAGCCTCCAATATAGGTGACAAAACTCAGTGTCATAACAATTTGAAAGCTACGTCTCAAAGTGTCACCTCCTAAAATCTAAAATATAAAAATGGATTAAATGTAGAATCCACGAGATAAGCTGTACTTAATAGTATCACACCTACATAGAAAATGTATAACATCCAAGGCTTAAACTTACCTTGTATATGTTTCATAAGAGGTGTGGCAAAAATAACGCCTATTCCTATCACTAAGGCATAGTTTGAAAGTTGGTAAAGCGCTGTAGTATTGACCATACCTGCTTCGCCTAAGCCAAACATAGCTTTCAGGTAGGCTATAATATGACTACTTTCCTCTAAGGCAAAAAGTACCCAACTGATAAGCACTACACCAAGCAAATATAGATGACTTACAAAACGTGGCAATCTCTCTAAGATTTTAAGCAGTCCTGTACGTTCAACAATAATGAGAACACCAAAGAAAAGTCCCCAAATCACAAAGTTCCATCCTGCGCCATGCCAAAAGCCTGTTAAGAACCATACCACCATCAAGTTTCGATAGAACTTTGGCTTACTCACACGATTGCCACCTAGTGGAATGTATAGATACTCACGGAACCAGCTTCCAAGTGTCATATGCCATCTACGCCAAAACTCCGTCACGTTTTTAGAAAGGTAAGGGTAGTTGAAGTTTTCTGGGAACTTAAAGCCCATCATCTTCCCAAGCCCTATAGCCATATCTGAATACCCACTAAAGTCAAAATATAATTGAAGGGCAAAAGCAATAATCCCAAACCAAGCTCCTACAAAAGTAAGTTCTGGAGTCGGCAATGTGCGTGCCGCTTCCCATGCCATTCCAATGTTATTAGCAAGTAATACTTTCTTCCCAAATCCTTCAATAAATCGCATAATCCCTTCACTAAACTGGTCTAGTGTTTCTACTCTATGATTGAGCTCATGCTCAACAGTCTCATAAGTTACAATAGGCCCTGCAATCAACTGAGGGAACATGGCTACATAGGCTCCAAAGGAGATAATGTTTTTCTGTACTCCAATTTTTCCACGATATAAGTCAATGGTATAGGACATCGTCTGGAAAGTATAGAAAGAAATTCCGATTGGAAGTGCAATTTGCAAAAACTGAATGTCCAAGTTCAAGAAGTTATTGACATTATCAATAAAGAAGTTGGCATATTTGAAGAATCCCAACATCCCTAAGTTTCCTAGCATAGACACCCCAAGTGCCACTTTAGGAATGACCGAATGGTTGCGATTTGCATCAATCACACGCCCTACCGTATAATCCAGTACAGTTGAGAAAATCATAATGAGCACATAGACTGGCTCACCCCATGCATAAAAAATCAAACTCGCCATAAACAAAATGAAATTACGTAGTCCTCTTGGCGCTATATAATAAATCATTAAGAATATCGGTAAAAAAATAAACAGAAAAAGTAAACTGCTAAATACCATTTTTTATCCCTACTTTACTTGTGCATTGAAATTATTAATCATTGTATCTGCATAATCACTTATTGCAAGAATTACATAATTGCCTTTTGTTGCTGTTTTATAGTTTTGAACCAATTCAAATTGGTCTGGTAAGTAAGATTGCCATTGATTTTTAAGGCCTTCAACACGTTTTTCAATACCTGCTATGACCTTTTGGGCATCGGTTGCATTGTTCAGTTCAAAGATTGCTACTTCTGTTGCGTGAACCATCATCATAGGCATACGGACTTCATAGCTTTTAAGAAGTGAAGTCTCAATATCATATGTATCTTTGAAGAATGTTTCATCCATATTCGTTAACCCTGGAATATCCATACTACTTGTAAACACTTTACCCATAAGCTCTGTTGCAGTCATAGCTGTCTCTTCTGGCTTAACCTCTGGCTTTTCTTCTGGTTTAGGTTGTTCTGGCTTTGGTTGCTCTGGTTTTACCTCTGGCTTAGACATTTCTGGTTTTGGTTGCTCTGGTTTTGGTTGCTCTGGCTTCACTTCTGGTTTAGAAGTTTCTGGCTTTGTAGCTGGTTTATTGGGTTCTGGTTTGTTCTCAGGCTTTACTTCTGGTTTTGTTACTTCGGGTTTTACTTCCGGTTTTGTCTCTTCTTTTTTGTCTTCTTCTGGCTTTTCTTCCTCTTTTGGTGTTTCTTCTGTATCTTTGCCTTCTTCTGGTGTCTCTATCTCTTCTTCTAGTTTCTCTGTCTCTTCTTTTGGTGTTTCTATTACTGTATCGTCTGCTTGTAGTTGGTTGCTACTGCATCCAACAAGTGCCCCTCCTACTGTTAATGCAAGCATAAGTCCCATAAGTTTTTTATTAAGTTTCATTTTTAGTGTCTCCTTTTTCAGTCATCTTATTGATCATTTGTTTATTCAGACGTAAGTGCATAACAAAAAGTTCCGCTCTCTTATTTGGTATATATTACCATACTTAATCTAGTAGTAGTTACCTCACCCAAAGAGTAGATTTGCCACACTTTAACATCAAAAGTCTTAAGCCAATAACCTTATAAGCTATTATCGACTTAAGACTTTTAGTTTTTCTATGAGATAGTGGAACTTACACGCTTACTTAATCCAAGTACTAGGCCGTACTAACCTACTTGGTAGCTGTGTTTCTTGGTCTCCCTGGGCAGTATTTACTTGTCCTTGGGTGAGGAAAAGACTTTCTGATAGATTGGCACCACATATATTGGCATCTCTTAAATCTGTGCCAATCATTGTTGCACCTGTTAAGTCCACACCTTTTAAGTTGGCCGCTATTAATAGACTGCCTGACAAATTTGCACCAATTAAGTACGTCCCTGTTAAGTTGGCACCTATAAACTCATAGCCTGCCTTTAATGCCCTTTGCTTACCCGTACGACCCTTCCTTGCTTGTGCTTGCTTTCCAACTTCTTGACAGACCTGTCTTAAAAGAAGATTCACCTTTAATCTATGGTTTTCTAAATCTAACTTGAGTATCTCTTGTTGTGAAAGTTGTGTAAGTGCTGAAGTCTCGCTAACCATAGTCTCAAGTTCCTTTTTAAGCTCAGGCCTACTGAGCCGTGCTATACCTTCTGTCAAGTACCACAGCATTTCATGGAGTTTACGCATCTGCAAAAAGACTTCATACATTTCTTTTCCATGAGGCGTCCCTTTCCAACTTTCCCCTTGATAGGTCACTTGGGCTACTTGTTGTCCTGCCCCAAAACAATCATAAGCCATACACCCTTTTAAGCCTTTTGCTCCAAGTTCTTGGTGGATGGCACAATGAAATCCCTCTTCCAGGTTCCTACAAGGCACGCCTGCCTTTTTATCTTCTGGAAACCCGTCTGACGTTGAAAAATATAAAGCTACACAACATAAACCAAAACACTTCCCACAATCTATCTGTAAATGTGTATGCATGTTTATCCCTTTCTTTCTCTGCTATTTACGCCCTTTTTCTCTACGTTCTTGGGCTATATCTCTCGATGTGCCATGTAACATCTTAGCATATTTCTAAGCAGAACAAAATGAAAAGGTGATTTACATCTGATGGACTTCAACTTCCTTTCCAATGGCTACAAGTATGTTGACCACATCTTTGACTACCGTATTTTTCAAGTTAAAGTTAGCAGGAAAATCTGGATTTTGATGGGCTGGGTTAATGGCTTGCCCTACCCAAAATGTAATGTGGGTACTGTCTTCTACAAGCATCTTAGCCAGCCTAGATGCACCATCTAAACCACCTATCCGCACAACGCTAAGTCCTTTTTCTTTATCCTCTAAATATCTAGAAAGGATCTCTTTAGTAGCATTCAAAGTCAAAAGTCCTTCCGTCACTAAATCAATCCCTTCCATGTACCCCATCGGTGGCACTTTGGCATTGTAGTTCTTCAAATCAATTGTAATCGTCTCTTCTATCTCACGGGCTACAATATTCGCTGTTGTACCTCCACATAAGATAACTTTGCCACGGGCTTCTTGAATCTTCTCTATCATAACATGATCACTAGTCTTATTCTTAGGTGGCCCTGTAAACAAATCTAAGTAAGTCCTTTCCTGAAGCTTAATTGCCACAACCGTTGTATCGTCTCCAGGCCTTGAGTCATATAAATTTTCACAGACACCAAGTAAATCTCTTGCAATCATAGGCGCTTCTTGCTCAATCCTCACTAAGTCTTTTAGATACTGGTCAATATGCTCCCACTGCCAACCTAAGTTTAGCGTCATGCCCACGCCTGCATGGACAACACCATCACTAATCATGACTAATGTATCCCCTACACGCATCTTAAAATTACTTTCATAAATCACTTTATTATTAATCGTACGCTTTGTCTTGCGTAAAGGGAATGCCTCCCCTTTTCTGTAATAAAAGACAGGTGGATTGTCGTATTCCACCATATAGACTTCTCCCGTCTCTTTAATTTCTACAATAGTAAAGGTAGAGTAAGCCAACTTTCTTACCTGACACTCTGGAAGTGTATTGGCAATAGTAGAAATGGTCTCCTCAATGCTCGCCCCTTCCTTTAACATGGTGATGGCAATTTTAGAAGTAAGTGTAGCCAAAATATTAGCCTTTACGCCACTTCCTAGTCCATCAGACAAGACAACAATCATCCCCTCTTTTGTCTTAATGGTTTCGACATGGTCACCACAAAGTTCTTCTTGGTATTTATTCATACTATACTTTCCTATATCAATTGAATACCTCACTAGCGGTCACCTTCCTCACTTAATACCTTCTTAAGTTTCATAATGGCTACTTTCGTTTCGGCGGTTGTTTCACCCAATAAGCTCGCAATTTCTTGAGCCACTCGCATTTGCTTATCAATAATAGACTGGGTTACGTCCAAAGTACTTTCTTTCAAGCTAAGTACCTCTTTTTTACGTTTTTCTTCGTCCGTTATATCTGTAAAAATGACTAAAAGAGCTTTTTGCTTTTCTAAATAAATCATATGACGATAAGCAATAAAATCGTAGGTAGGCAATTCTACCTTCTCTTTTTGCGAAGAAGTCTTCGTTTTAAGGGCTACCTCAAAAGGTGTTTTGTCCATAATAATGCTCATGCTCTTACCCTTCATCAGATCCCCTTTATAGCCCAAACGTTGTTGGGCACTTGGATTCATATCTATAAGTTTACAATGTTTATCTAAGATTAAAATACAGTTAGGGGAATTGCAGAAAATTTCATTACTTAGACGCTCTGCTATACTTCTGGTATAAGGCAAGCACATATCAATCTGAGACATACCATGTAAAACAGCAATAGCTTTATCCCTACAGGTCTCATACCCACAAGCACCACAGTTTAACTCATCACTTTTTTCATTTTTTCCCATACTTTCTAAGACTTGTCGGATTTCTTCTTTAGTAGCAGTATAAATTTCTACTTGCTTGTTCTTAAAGTTACGTTCAAAAGAAACTTTTGGATCATAGCATTTCACCATTTCTTTTTCCATATAGGGCTTACGCATAAACTTTTGAATCGCACTAAGCCTTGTAAAGACACTGCCCTCTTGGTTGTGTCCACCAGGTCCTGCGATGCAGCTTTCACTACAAATATTCATTTCAATACAGACGTCTTTGAGCTTGCCTGCTCGTAAGTCGTTTAAAACCTCTTTGCAGTTTTCCATGCCATGGACACGTAGTACCTCTAAATGCTTTTGTTCAATCACTTCTCGAATTCCATTTAGGACACCCCCAACGACAGGGTACTTACTTCCTCTTAAAGTCCCTACTACATTAGGTTCATCTGGCTCCAAACTTTTATAGTCTATAGCTTGTTCTTGAAAGTAGTTGATGATTTCATCAAAGGTAAGCACCGCATCAATGTCACCTTCTACTTCTTCACTTAAGGCTTCACATATTTTAGAGATGCAAGGTCCAATAAAAACGGTATAGGCCTCCTTAGAAACTTCTTTAATCATTCGCCCATGGGCAACCATTGGGGATACAATGGGCATCATGTTTGGAATTAAGTCGGAGTAGTAACGCTCAATCAGTCTAACGGTAGATGGACAACACGTTGTAATAAGCTCTTGCCTCGTGGTTTCTTGTATGTACGTTTCATAAGCTTTAGAGACGACTTCTGCACCTACAGCAGTCTCCTCTATTTGTGTAAAGCCAAGCATGCGTAAACCTGCTATAACCTTACCACTTTCTTCAAAGTAAGCACGATACGAAGGGGCTAGAGACACGACTACCTCTCTCTTTTCTAAAAGGGCATGCTTTACTTGCTCTAGGCTAGACTTGACATCCCTTGCATTTTGAGGACATACAACAAGACAATGTCCACATGCTACACATCTTTCAGTTATAATATGCGCTCGGTCATCTTTGACTTCAATCGCCTTAACTGCACATGTTCTAACACATTTATAACAATTTTTGCAATTTGTACTTGAAAAATTCATTACTTGCATGGTCTCACGCTCCTATAGATTTGTTGGTCAAAAAAGTCCTTTACACCCTCTTTAGGTACACCATAAACCGTTCCATCAATTTCAACTGAAACAGCCTCTGTACAATGGCCTAGGCAAAATGCAGCCTTCAGTACAACTTGCTTTTCTAGATGATACATCTTAATAAATTCTTGAAGTGCTTCTATCACTTCATGAGATCCTTTTACATAACAAGCACTACCTACACATACTTTGACTTCCATAGACTCACCCCTGAATAGTCTAAATTTTAACAAACACTATGAATTCATTATAATCTTTCTTTCAAATCCAATCAACCCTTCTACCAATATTAGCCCATGTTATTTTTACATACTAAATAAGGGATATTACGCAACTTCAACCAAGTGTAACATCCCTTATTTCTATATGCTTTTATACTTTTTATTTAATGTTCAACCATATTATGAATCCATTTGTTAGACTTAAAGCGCCACATACAAAGGATTGATTTTACGACTTCTTCCATCACCAACATCATCACGACAAATTCTAATTGTAAGTTGAAGACATATACCCCTAAGAAAGAAAGGGGTACACCTATTCCCCACATAGTACAAGCCTCAAGAATAAGAGAGCACTTTGTATCCCCACCTGCTCTAAAGATCCCTACAATCATAACCACTGCATAAATTCTTGGAATGATGATAACTGCATTAATACGTAGGATATTCATAGTAACACTTGCCACTTCTGGTGTTACGTTAAAGCAACTTACAACAAGCGGTGCCGTTACCGCTATACTTAACGCAATAAATAATCCAAGACCGGTAGATAAAATCATAATACGTTTGGCATAGAGCTTCGCCTTTTCTATCTCACCTTCTCCAATGGCATTTCCTACTATAGTCAGTACTGCAGCTGCAATAGCAAAGATAACAACTAAGAAAAAGTTGGTAATCGTATTTACAATTTGAATACTTGTTACTGCTGCAGACCCAATATGTCCATAAGCCTTTGTATAGATAATTGTTCCAAGTCCCCAACATAACTCATTTACAGTAATGGTTAACATGAGTTGTGATGCTTTAGTAACCAAATCCTTTGGTATACTAAAAAGTTCTTTAAGTGTTGCTGCTAACTCATACTTTCTCACATAGACAGTCCCTACAATGATGACTGTTTCTACAATACGTGCAAGTAATGTAGCAAGTGCTGCTCCTGCTACACCCATAGGTTCTACAATGCCAAAACCAAAAATGAAAATGGCATTAAAGATAATATTGATAACTACTGCTACTGCACTTGCAGCCATGGGTAGCTTTGTACGTCCTATACATCTTAACCCATAGCTATAGGCAAAGGTTATGGCTGTGAGCACATAACTAAAAGATACTATTTTAATGTAGCTTGTTCCAAGCTCTAAAATTCTAGGCTCTTTGTTAAAGAAGCCTATCATTTGAGTCGGGAAGCTTTGTACCACCCATGTAATGGCTAAAGCATAAACTGCACCTACGCCAAGTGCTAGCCCTAACATACGCTTAATATTCGTTATATCTTTTTTACCCCAATATTGAGAGATAAAAACACCTGCACCTGCACAAATCCCTGTAAGTCCTACCATAATCAACAAGAAAATTTGATTAGCGAGTCCTACTGCCGCAATTTCTCCTTCACCCAATCTTCCTATCATTAGTGTATCTATCATATTCAATGATGAGCTAATAAGATTTTGAATCATAATCGGTATCGCAATGGTAAATAATAATTTAAAGAATTCCTTATCTTTGGTCATATCTTTTATAAGTCGTATCATCTTGTCTTCCGTCCCCCTTCATAGCCTCTTTCATATCAAACTCATTCTATATTAACCTAAATATGTATTACCGTCTAGTTTTTTCACTTTCTAAGTATACTTGTCTCTTTCTTTTATTGCTCTAGCCTATTGGAATTCACTTATCAGACCTAAAGTGCCCTATACACAATAGAACCTTAACTTCTTCTTGCAGCATCCTAACTAAAAAGGACCAGATACTTTATGTACCTGATCCCTTCAACACCCTATAGTACGGTAATGTCTTAACTTAATGACGGCGTCCTACATGGGTCATCTTTCTTTTACTTATTTAGTTGTAAGCCAAGACATTACTTTTGCTTTAATAGCAATTCGAAGCATTTTTCCTTCTTCTTTGGTAATTTGTTTATTTTTAACACCTTCATCAATGGCGTTGTAGTATTGTTTCAATAAAGCTTTTTTGAAGCGTGGCACTTTTATATTACGCATTTCAAGAACTTCTGGAAGCTTCTTACCTTCTTTAATCATGACTTCTAGCTCGTCATTTGGAATACCTAATTTGCAAAGTGCATTTTGAATCACCTTGAAGTTATCAATGACAAAAGGTGTTTGTTCGTTGCTTCTTGCTTCTTCTTTCTTAACTTCTTCTGGTGCTTGTTGTGCAGGTACTATCACTTTAGCTGGTACTGTTCTAGTATGTTTGTCTTCTTGTGGTGTTGGAACAGCTTCACTTATTTCTAGATTTATATAAGTAGTAGGTTTTGGAGCTGGTTTAGGCTTACTCACATTTGCCCTTGGTGTTGCTGTACAAGCCATTACTGAATTGATACACATAATCCATACAAAGGCCATACTTACGATTTTTAATGCAAATTTCTTCATCTTTTGCTTCACTCCTTTAGACTTAATATAGAGATAGGATATGGAAATTTATACTTTTTATCCTCCCAAAATCTAGAAATGTATATTTTACTAAATATTGGGCAATCTATATTTAAATCATTTACTTCTAATCGAGGTGTACGCTTATGCAAAACTATTTACGTTGTAAAAGTTGTGGCTATGATATGTATGGCCCTGAGTACCTTTCCAACACCATTGATCCCTTTGCTTACAGTAGTGACAGTTATTACCCACCCACTGCATTACTCAATCTTTCTACTAAGCCTGACAACCAAATAGAGTGTCCTTACTGTCATACTACAGGCAATTGGAGCCATTAAAATAAACTCACTTTAGAAGTTTCTTCTAAAGTGAGTTTATTTTAATGGGCTGATTTATAATTTAAAATAAGGCAATCATATTTATAGTAGCTAGAATAGTAAATTTCATTATTCTCTAGCTTTACTATTTCTTGCAAAATTTTATCTAGTGACCATTTATGGGTGCTTAAATTATAAAAGATAATATTCTTACTTAAACCTTTTTCCTGACTGAGCTGCCTCTTGAGGCTCGTCCACTCTGACTTAGAATCTACCTTATATACTCCTGCTAATTTGAGTGGGAGATTAATAGATAAATACTGATCACTTGTTGTCTTTGGATACTTAGCTTTCTCCCAAGTGTGTGTCAGTGCCATGTATTCATCCTTTTCATTGATATAATTATAGTAATTTCCTATATTATTTTGGTCTTGGTCCGCCCAAGTAACATCCACATGATAATAGGCACCATTAATTTTTACCAAGTTCCATGCATGAGGCTGATCTATATTTCCGCCATTTTCATCTATTCCTCTTGCCGTGCCTGTTACCATCTTCGTTGGAACACCCACACTATTTAAAAGGTACATCAGACTTTTGGCATAACCATCACATACTGCAACTTTGTCAACCAATCCTCCAAACATCATATGCTCCACTTCTTTTATACCTTTTCCATAGGATACATTGTTTACCAGGTAGTCAACAAATTTCCATTCTCTTTCATAGTCTTTCATATCGGTGCTTATCAACGTATTGATTAGTTTCTTCACTTGTTCATCTACTTGTTTAGAATACTGTAACAGCTTCTTTCTATCTTCTACTGCATACTTAAACGTGAGCATGACTTTGGGATTACGTTGACCATATACGGTCAATTTATATTGGTTATAGTAGATTTTGGGATACTCCATTACAAGGGCATCTAGCTCTGTACGAATCATCTGATTAAGCTGGTCAAGGGTATACGTACTGTTTTCAAAGTAGAGGGTAATTTCTTCTTGATAGGTTTGAAGGGCATTTTTCAAGACTTCTTTTAACTGACTAGGCTTTTGAATATGCCATTCTGTTGTAGATTCAATAGCCGGTATTGTAAAACACCTCATGTTGATTTCTCCTGCAAGCGTTGTTTGAGTCAAAAAATAAGTTCCTGGTAAAGTAATCATTGTCTTTGCCAAAACAGGTTCTGCTAAACTTCCATCTCTCGAAACAAGTGTTTGCTTACCTACACTTTCTACTACGTATGCTCGCACTGTCCCTAAGTCCTCAAAGCTCTTAGCTCCAGTTGTAATAGATATACTGCATACAAGTAGGAGCAGTACACCTATAAACTTAAACCGATACGCTTTTTTCACTAGTTTGCCTCCTATGGTGAGACATTCAAGTCCCTTAATCCTTTAGCGCCTTACTCTTATACGTCCTTTGACATCTGCTTGTCCACCTTTAACAGGATATGTCTCACCTTCTACTGTTATGACAACATATGTAGCATTGTAATAATCCCCTAATGTTTGAACCAAGCTCATCAATACCCCTTTTTGTTCTTGCTCATTATAAAGGGCATCCATAAATTCTCCACTTAAATCTACATATAAACACTTTTCATCATCTATAAAAATCTTTTCAATAATAACGCCGTTAGAAAGTGTGGTCACATACTCTGGTCCCATTACCTTTTTAAGTAAATCCGTTAAGAAGTGCTTAGGTTCCTCATTCGTCATAACAACAACTTTCTCTTTCACATTCTTTAACTTTCCTGTATTTTTTTCAGCTAAATACAACGAAACCTCTTCTTCTTGTGCCTTATTATTTTCAACTTCATAAAGCTCGAGTGTCTTTGCCGTTTTGTCATCCTCATAGGTAATTTCTACAAGTCCAACTTTTTCAGCATAGACTTCTATTACCTTATAATCATCATGCAAGGTAGTTACTTCTAAACTCCTTTGTTCACCTATAAGGGTATCATAGGGTCTATTCACCTGAGTAATCGTACGAATACTCCCATCTGACATCACCCAACTACTTCCTACTGTTAAAGGAAGCTTCAACACTACATCTTTATATTGTCTTAATGTCGTATAATTTTCTTTAATAGATACATCCTCTACAGTTGCTACTTCATAAATAGCATCTTCCTCTTCCATATATATTTTAACAAAACTTTCTTTTCCATCAAAAAATCTTATTTGCATGACATCGTTATTAATAAACTCTACCCAACTGACCATTTGCTCAAATTGATTTTTGCCTTCATAATGCCATACGGTATCTTTAATAATAGGGATATATGTATCTAAGGAAACACTAGGTTTTTGTGGTAAGTCTACTATTTCCTCTTCGACAAGAATATCTTTTTCCACTTGCCTTCTTGCAAATCCAAATTTAAATCCAATGCCTATGACTAGAACTGCACATATTATAGGAATGACTAATTGTTTTTTAAGTTTCATGTCTACACTCCTTTCCTTAAAACTAATTTCTTTCTTCCATATTACCTAAAAGTAAGCCTAAAAGCTAGTTTTTTATTGTATAATACCATCTTGCCCTACAATATGAAATCGGCCTTTTTCATCCATTGCAATTTTATACGACATTTCTATTAAGTAATCCTTAATCCATTCTGTACCATATACTCGTAGTTTTCCTGTAACAATAACAGTATTTTCTTCCTGCATATCTTTATTTTTAATCTCACGGATTGTAAAATCTAGTAAATCTCTTTTTACATGCTCTCCACCAATTTTCAAAAAGGCTTCTTCCTCATTGGTATAAATATACTCATTAACAAAGCACATTAAACTCTGGAGATAATATAAGTTGTTAATATCCAAGGTCACTTGTTTGAGATTATTGTAGTACTCCCCTTCCATATTATTGCGCCATTTATCCAGTACTTCTTCTTGACTCATTTCCCATCCATTAGTAAGCTTAAGCATACTGATTAAAATATCTTCTTCTATTTTGTCTACTTCACCCTTTAGCACTTCTAAGCCAAAAGGCATCATGTACAGCTCATCTTGGGTGGTTCTTTGCAAAATCATATAATAATGGTAAATATCTACCTTTTGTTGCTCATTAATCCCTACACCTTCAACTTTAACAAAATAACGGTCATGTCCATCTTGGCTAATTAAGTCCATCTGATGGTCTACCAATGCTACCTTACCTTTAAAAGTTTCTTCTAAGATACTATTTGCAAATTGAAATAAACGCTCTTTTTCTATGTCTCCTTCTAGATCCACATGGCTTGTCTCTTCTATAATTTTATGTTCTATAGATGTCAAGTCAGTTGAGGGTTGTTTCAAACAACCTATAATAAAAAATAGCCCCATAAGGCTTAAACAACCTATAATAAGCAAGCATTTTATACGCTTCACCGTGTGTCTCCTTTCTGGTTTTTTTACTTTTATGATTTTCCGAGTGCTTCTTCTATAGCAAGTTTCATGGCCCTAATTTCACTACGTTTAAAGACATTTACTAGTCCAAGTCCTACTAATATTCCTATAATACCAATGTCGCTTACCAATCCCCCTACAAAAAACATAAGTAATAGAACTGTTACAATGCCTCCTATTAAATAAGGTTTTTTAGAGTCTGACCACATGACTGGTACGGTATACCTGTTCTTTTTAAGTTTGATGACATAAACATACCAATCTGTCTCTACAAATGTTTCTCCTTTTGCACTGTGTGCGATTTTTATAATATGCTCATCTTCTAATCCTTTTTTTAAACGTCTTAAAATTTCTATCTGAGTTAATTTTTCCGTAAGATAGTAATTAATCATTTACGTCCCCTCTTCATTTGTCTAATTGTCTCTATTATGCCTAATAAATTTTAACACAATATTAATTTTTAGCAGATTATATGAAAAAAGAGGTAGCTCTGCATAGGCATGGCTACCTCTTTCTATTCGCTATTTATACACCAGCTCTAATAAGATGTGGATGGTCTAGCTGAAATTTATTTAAGTTGTGATTATTTACCACTTGTTCTAGCTCTAGCCCTACTTTTTCATACTCCAATACACTTTGATCATATTGGAGTTGTGAAATCATACCTTTTTCAAGATAAACTTTGTTCACACCTAGCTCTTTTTCTTTAAGCGCTAATTCAGAAGTAAGGGCATTATATTTTTGTTCAAGTTGTTTTGTATTTACATAGATTTCTCGAATTGCTTTTTCTAAGTTTTCTTCTGTCATCTTCTTAGAGTCTGCTGCAATTTCACGATTGGCACGCATAGTTACCACTTGAATATAATCAGAAGTCATAATGGGTGTTTCTAATGCCACCCTTAAGTCCTCTGTTGCTTTCCAAAGGTCAATATGCTTTTGTGCTTTACTACTTGCAAAGGCATTAAGATTTGCTACATCTTTATAGGGCTCAAATAGCGCCTCTGGTTCTTCAAGGGTATATCTACTCATTGTTACCCCTACCATATCCCCAAGTTGTGTATACTTTAAGTTTATCTTTTGTTCTAAGTCTGTTTTACTTTGTAAAGTTTGCATATAGGTCAAATCCTGTTGTTGTATAGCAAGGTCACTTTTCAACCCTCTATCTTTTTCAATTTGACTTTTTAAGTTTTGTTTCTGTAAAAGTGCTAAGTTACTATTCATCATCTCAAGTTGCTTTTCACTGAGCAAAATATCTTCATAAAGTGATGTCACACTAAGTGTAATTTGGTCTTTAATCACTTCTTCTTGTTTTTTCGTATATGTAGCTTGCACATTTTTTGCATCATATGCATAGTAACCACCTTGTAAGTAGGCCATATCTGCATTTTCTTTATCTAAGTTACTTTTTTTCTCAGTAATTTTAAGTTGTAAGCTTTTTGCTTGAGCTTGCTTAATGGCTGTATCTAAAGAGAGTATCTTTGTTTCTACCTCTTTGGCATAGGTCATGCTCCCTGCTTGCACCATCAAAGTTGCACCTAACAAACAGGCCAACATTTTCTTTGTATCCATCTTCTCACTCCCTTTGCTTCAATTTCTGTGATTCTTATTATTCGTATCGTAGTGCTTCAACTGGATCTAATTTTGCCGCCTGTCTTGCAGGATATACCCCAAAGATAATTCCAATAGCACTAGATGTACCTACTGCAAAAGTAATCATACTTGGTGTGAGTATAATGTTAAGTCCAAAGGCACTTCCAATCGCTGCTGCACCTACATAACCTAGTATCATTCCTATTATACCACCAAGTACTGTTAAGATCACAGCTTCAACCAAGAATTGTCGCATAATTTCTCCATTACTTGCACCTACCGCTTTACGAATCCCAATTTCCCTTGTACGTTCTTTAACCGTTACAAGCATAATATTCATAATACCAATACCGCCTACTAAAAGTGAGATAGCTGCTACAAAGCTAATAAATCCTGTTACAATACTCATTATAGTATCTAGCTGACCAATCATACTTGTTGCACTTTGTGTTCCATAGCCATTTTGTGTATTATGGCGCTTGTCTAAAAGACGCCCCACTTGATAGGCTGTTTCGTTTGGATCGTAGCCCTCTTCTGTCATAAATGCACCTGCATAACTACGTAAGTCTCCAAAGTTAGTAATTTGATCCATAGTGGTAAATGGGATATAGATAATAATAGGCATAAATTCTTCTGGCATTCCAGGGAAAGTCATTTGTTCTGCTAATCCAATGATTTCAAAGCTGTGCTTTTCCCCGGCAATATCTAGTTCTACCATTTCACCAATTGCACTTTTTCTGTCTGTTGAACCCATGATAGCCTTAGCATAAGTCTCAGAAACGACACATACATTCGCTTTTGCAAGTTCTTCTTTTTCAGAATACATACGTCCTTCTACAATGGTAAGTTTTTGTACAACATCCATATTATAAGGTGTACCCATAAAGACAATCATTTTATCTTCATCTTTATAATCTTTTAAGTTTCCATACCATTGTTCTGAGAACAAAATAGCTTCTTGAACTTCTTTCATACTATCTATAGCTGCTAAATCATCTTGGTTAATCATATACTCAGGAGACCAGTTATTGCTTTGAATAGTTACTGCACCTTTTCCAACATCTTTAAAGGTGCTCATCATCATCTCTTTAATCCCTGACCCAACGCCTAAAACCATAATAACAGAACCAATTCCAATAAACATTCCGAGCATAGTTAAGAAGGTACGCATTTTATTTCCAAGTAACTGGGCAATTGCACTTTTAATACATTCTATGAGATTCATCGTGTGCCTCCCATATTCAGTCTTTGTTGCTCAAGTTGTTTATCTTGAATAATTTTCCCATCTTTAAATACAACTGTTCTTTTGGTATAAGCCGCAATTTCTGGCTCATGTGTAACCATAACAATGGTTGCACCTTCATCATTTAACTGTTGGAAAATACGCATAATCTCTAAGCTTGATTTACTATCTAAGTTTCCTGTTGGCTCATCGGCAAATAAGATAGAAGGTCTATTTACAAGTGCACGAGCTATTGCTACTCTTTGCTTTTGTCCCCCTGAAATCTCATTAGGTTTATGCTTGATACGGTCTCCTAACCCTACACGATCTAAGGCTTCAAAGGCACGTTCACGTCTTTCTTTAGGTTTAACCCCTCCATACATAAGTGGTACTTCTACATTTTCTAAGATTGTAAGTTTTGGAAGTAGGTTGAATGCTTGGAAGACAAATCCTATTTTTTGGTTACGTAGTTTAGAGAAATCTTTATCTTGCAGTTCAGATACATTGACACCATCTAAAATGTATCCGCCTTCCGTTGCTTGGTCTAGACATCCAAGTATAGAAAGAAAAGTAGTTTTTCCTGAACCAGAAGGACCCATAATAGATACAAACTCTCCTGGTTTTACTTTAAAGTCTACATCAAATAAGGCTTGTAACTCTAAATGACCATTTTTATAGACCTTGTTCATCTTGTCAATTTGAATCATGCTTATTCACCTACCTCTTCAAGCAGCATATAGCTTACACTCATACCTGCTTCAAGTGCTTCAGTTGGATTCGTAACAACGATATCGCCATCTTCTATATCACTTACTTGTACAAGATGGTTATCTGCAGCACCTTGTTTCACCATGCGTTTTGAAAGGGTATTACCTGCTTCTACTACAAATAAGTAATTATTATCTTCTTTGTCTGTCATGGTTGCAAGAAGTGGTACTGCCACAACCCCTTTAACCTCTGATGTAACCACCTTAAGGTCTACTGTAAGCCCTTCTTTCAAGCCTTGGCTATTATCTATCGCAACTTTTACTGGAATAGCTGTACTTACAGCGCCTTTATCTTGTGCTGCCTTTTGGACTGCTACTGGAGATACCATAGAAATAGTTCCCTCTGTCTCTACAGTTGTAGAACCATTGTATTTCACTTTAACTGTAAGTCCTGTTTCAAGTTGTGCCGCGTAGTATGGTGAAATCTCCGCTTCTACCACCAACTTTTCTGGATTAATAATAGTCATAAGTTCTGCTCCAGGTGCAACAAAACTACCTTCTTTAGCACCTACGCGAGATACAACCCCATCTATTGGTGCGAGTACTTTTTCTTCTACTTTATCTAGTTGTTCTAACACACTTTCTTTTTGAAGCACTAAAGATGCAATTTCATTTTGTTTCATTGCAATATTTTGTGCCTTCGTTTCATCTTGCACCTTGTTTTGAAGTAAGTCTAAGTTATACTGTGCATTTGACTTTTGCATTGTAATAGTTTCAATATTCTTTTTAGAAGAAGCTACTTGAGTTTCTAAAGAACTTACTTGGTCTTTCGTTTTCATCACAGCTTTTTCAGCATCATCTAACTCTTTTTCGGCAGCTAAGCCTTCGTCAAATAATGTTTTTGTAACATCATAAGTTTTTTCTACTTGCTCTAAATCTTTTTGAGCAATCACCAAGGAAGTTTCAAGTTGACGAATCCCATCTTCTACGTCTAAAAGGTTCTTATCGATAGAAGCAATTTCTGTTTGTACTTGCATAATAGATTGTTTACTACCAGCTTGAAGTTGGCTTAAAGCAATACGTGCTGTTTCCATTTGAAGGTCTAATTTTTCTAAATCTCTTTGGAGTCCTTCTTTTGTCTCTACATCATAAGTTAAAAGGACATCACCCTTTTTAACCGGGTCGCCTACTTCTACTAAAAATGTTTCAACTTTAGTATTTGCCTCAGCAAATACTATTTCGCTTTCTTCAGCTTTAACTGTTCCTGTAGCTGAAATTTTTGTTTGAATATCTGTTGTAACCGCTTTACCTACATTTACAAACGTACCTTTTGGATCCCCTACTAATCCTTCTACAGTACTTTTCCCTTTTAACATTCCCGATATTAAAAAGATACCCATCATAACTGCTATAACAATTAGAATTATTTTCTTCTTATTTTTCATAATTTCCTCCCTGGATTTAACCAATATTATACTTTGTATAATATCTAATATAGAATGAGACTGGATATATTGTCAAATAATTTTCATTCATCATTTAGACAATAATCTAATTTTGTAAATGTTATCAAATTCTTGTTAATATAATATGAATGTTACTTTTTCAATAAAATGCTTTACCTACATAATATACATGACTTACTACCTCTATCTTCTATTATAAGGAATATTTTTTTCTTTTATCATTCCCTACTCATTCTTTCTATCTCTATTTCATATCTATTATTAAGCAGTAAAGCTCTATTTTCTTAAATATTTTAATATTTTTATAATATAATTTAATTATTAATACTAATTATATCAAATTATTATTTTTTTAATATTTATATTTATGCTTATATAAATAAATACGTTAAAAAAAGTACAAAGTTGGTTAAAATTATTTATTTGTATATTTTAATGGTTTGCCGTATAATATAATCCATAAGTTTTTATTTTGAAATGAGGTGCCCTTATGTATGCAAAGTTAGTTCAAGATGCTCGTGAAAATATAAAAGATGTCGTCTTAAAAACGCCCTTACTCCATAGCCCTATTTTCTCTCAACTCAGTGGCAATGACATCTATTTGAAATGTGAAAACCTACAAATAACAGGTGCTTATAAAATTCGTGGTGCCCTTAATAAAATTAGAAGCCTTTCTGAAGCAGAAAAAGAAAAAGGTGTTGTATGTTCTTCTGCTGGTAACCACGCTCAAGGCGTAGCTTATGCGGCTACTTTAAGTCATGTAGATGCTACAATCGTTATGCCAGAGACTACTCCTTACTTAAAAGTACAGTCTACAAAAGACTTTGGTGGCAACGTAGTCCTTCATGGAAGTTGCTATGATGATGCTTTCCAAGAAGCTTCTCGTATTGAAAAAGAAGAGGGTTCAACATTCCTTCATCCTTTCAACGATCCAGATGTTATTTACGGACAAGGTACTGTAGGCCTTGAAATTTTAGAAGATATGCCTAACTTAGATGTTATTGTTTGCCCTATCGGTGGTGGTGGACTTATTAGCGGCGTTGCCCTTTATGCCAAGTCTATCAACCCAAACATCAAAGTTATTGGTGTACAAGCTGAAGGTGCCAATGCGATGTACCGTAGTTTTAAATCTGGCACTTTAACTGCTCTTGACAAAGTAGATACTATTGCTGAAGGGATTGCAGTAAAAACACCAGGTTCTCTTACTTTCTCCTATATTAAAGACTATGTAGATGAGATTATTACAGTTAAAGATAGCACAATTGTAGATAGCTTACTTCTCTTAACAGAAAAACATAAGCTTTTAGCTGAAACATCAGGTGCTGCTTCACTTGCTGCGCTTAAAAGGCTTGACTTTAAAGGCAAAAAAGTAGCTGCAATTATCAGTGGTGGAAATATTGACATGCTTACACTTTCTGCGCTTATTCGCAGTGGCCTTGTATCTCGTGGTCGTCTTTTCTGCTTCACTATAGAACTTCCTAACACACCAGGTGAGCTTCTTGAAGTATCTAAGATTTTAAGCCGCATTAATGCAAACATCGTAAATCTTGACCACAACCAATTCAAAGCACGTAACCGTTTTAAAAATGTACTCTTAGAAGTAACCGTTGAGACAAATGGACCAGAGCATATCCACCTTATTAAAAATACTTTTGAAGAATGTGGATACTTCATTACACAACTTTATTAAACACAAAAACACATGTAATCAGTTAGTTCCCACCATCTGATTACATGTGTTTTTATTATTACTTATTTTTTTCGCTCAGCTTAAGCTTCGTAAACGACTGATTGATTGGGTTTCACATCGAGTGCATTAGCTTCATCTGTATCAATGTGTAATTCAAGCGTAAAGCTTGCATCTACACGTACTAATACATTGTTTAAAGTAGCACTTCTTTCACCTTCAAAATCAAGTGAGATAAGATCTTTATCTTTGAGTTCAAAGTTCATAGCGTCTTCTGTTGACATATGTACGTGGCGTTTTGCTACAATACATCCTTTTTCTAAGGTTACTTGTCCCTTTGGACCTACAAGTGTCACACCTGGTGTGCCTTCAATATCACCTGAATCTCTAAGAGGTGCTTGAAGCTTTAAGAACATTGTATCTGTCTTAGAAAGCTCTACTTGTGTATCACCTCTAAGTGGTCCTAAAACACGTACTGCTTCTATTTGACGGCCATTTCCACCTACAATAGTTACACGCTCATCTGCTGCGTATTGTCCACCCATTAAAGTTTTGATTGGATGAAGTGTGGCACCTTCACCAAAAAGTACTTCTAAGTCAGCAAGACATAGATGAATATGTCTTGCTGAAATACCCACTGGAATCTCAAATCTTTTCATGTTATATACCTCCGGATGTCAATAAAGGCTTATACATGATAAGCCTTCATTTATTTATCTATTTATTTATTAGTATCTCGTTTACTAATGCTTTGTTTAATCTTATGCTACAAAACTTTTAAGAACGGTTAAGTTACCTTTGATTTCGTAAGTCCCTGCTGTAGCTGGAATTAAGAAGCTATCACCAAGTTTAATTTCTGCTTCAAAGTCTTGGGCAACTAATGTGCCTTCTCCTTCTACACATGTGTAGATAAAGAATTTTTCTTCATTACTTGTATCTTGCATGCTGCCTTCGATTACGTGTTTTTCTACTGCGAAGAATTCGCCTTCACAAAGTAAGTTTTCACTGATTGCACCTTCTGGTTGAAGTGTGAAATCTGTTACTTCCATCGCTTTATCAAGGTGCATTTCACGTCCACGGTTGTAGTCATATACACGGTATGTGATATCACTACTTTGTTGGATTTCTGCAATGATTACGCCAGGCCCAATAGCATGGATTAAACCACTTGGGATGTAGAAGAAGTCACCTTTTTTAACTGGAATCGTGTTAAGGTGTGCATCAAGTGTACCTTCTAATGCTGCATTTTTGAAAGCATCTTTGTCAGTTGTTTTTGTACCAATAACTAAAGCTGCGCCTTCTTTTGCATCCATAACATACCAACATTCTGTTTTACCAAATTGGTTTTCTACACGTCTTGCATAGTCATCACCTGGGTGTACTTGAACTGAAAGACTGTCACATGAGTTGATAAGTTTTACAAGAAGAGGGAACTCTTTGCCTGCACATTTTGTTCCTACTAATTCAGCACCTAATGTGCTGGTAAGTTCTAACAAAGTTTTTCCTTGGTATTCGCCAAGTTTAACAACGCTCATACCTGCTGAATGTGCAGATACATCCCAACTTTCACCGATTACGCCTTCTGGCATATCATTTCTGTAGTTTTCAAAATCACGTCCACCCCAAATACGTTCTACGTATACTGGATTAAATACTAATGGTTTCATTGTGTTGTCTCCTTTTATGTCTTCATATAATCACTAAGCACTAGTGTTACTATAAGTTTTTTCTACACATGCTAAAAGCTCTATTTCTTACACGTATTCACTAATGTGCAAGAGCGGCTATAGCTGTTCCAATTAAGTTAAGGTCTTCACCTTGGATAAATTCATAGTAATGACCATAGTTTTTGCTTAAGTAAGCTTTCATGTAGTAATCTAACTTTTCTTTGTAATCTTTTAATTTGTAAAAGGTTGTGCCTTCACCTACAATAGCTACTGGTCTAGCTTGGTCACGACCTGCACCTGTTTTTAAGATACATGCAGAAAGCTTGATTGCTGAAATCTTAGCTGCACGTTCAATCATCGCATCGATTAATTCATACATTAATGTTGTATCAGTTGGCTCTTGTACGCATTTTACAAGCACATTTTCAGTGTTGTGTGGATGTGCTACAAATAAGCTTACATCAATAAGCTCTAAATTTTCTAAGCTCATAAGTTTTTCATTACATGTTGCTGAGAAGAGGCCTTCTTTAGCCGCACCTTTTAAAACAGCTTCTACAAGTGGTCCTAGGTATCTACCACTAATCATTTTTTCTAATTGGTAGTCTCCAGGGTTGTTAGAAGCCTCATCTAACGCTTTGTCCATCATACCACGAGGAAGTTTGTTGTAAGCACCTGACTCTGTATTGATGATCATTGTATCATCTTGAGCATCTGTGATTTTTGTAATTTTATTTGCATCTTCTATGTAACAAAGATTTGTTCCAGTTCCAAAAATAAAACCAATATAACCATCAAATTCACGCTCACTTGTAATCCCTTTACCACCAAGTAAAGTAGCTACAGTATCATTAAGAATTGCTACGTTACGGTCTTTGCCATCTACTGCTTTAAGACCACTTACTAAATTGGCACCAATCATTTCGCCCACTACTTCTGGTGCTTTAACTTCTTTAGACCATCTTAAAAGCAAGCCATCTTTATCTTTATTGATTTGTGTTGGGTAAGAGAAGCAGAAGCCAATCTCACTAGATTTTGCTGCAACCTCTTTTGTATAATCAACTAACGTGCCAAAGAATTCTTGTTTGCTAAGTTCACGTTCAATACCTGGCATTCTTGTTTTTGAAAAGTCATTAACGCTTGCTTTCATGTTGTCATCAAAGCTTACTAGCCCTACTCTAAAGTTTGTTCCTCCTGCATCGATAACAACAGCTGGTACATTTGTATCAATGTTGTTTTTTACAGAAAGGTATGTTGGAATCATATCAAGGCTACTACCCTCTGGGGATAACCCTTTTTCCATTTCAGCAATAAACTTTTGGCATTCTGTTTCAAAGTTAAGGTCGCCATAGTACATGCCTTGTTCACTTAAAAATTGTGTAATGATTGTCTTTGACATAGTCGTTCCCTTTCTTTCATGAAATCTACATTTATATTGTCTACTTTATCATATCATGTCCAGGCCTTATCGTTAAGTCCAAATTCGTATAAAATCCTGTATTTTATTTCCCTATTTATTTTATATCTTCTTTTATTGCTTTTTGAGATTCAAAAATGTATAATTGACACGTTGATAAATTCTGTAAACATTCAACTACTACATATTATATAACCAAAATAATGGAGACTTAAGGTGATGAATAGTAAGATTAAAAATGTATTATCAATTTTGTTTGGAACACTTCTCATGTCTATTGCAGTCAATGGGCTACTTGTTCCAAATCACATGCTCAGTGGAGGCATTAGTGGACTCTCTCTGTTTCTACATTTTCTTTTTGACTGGAATTTAAGTATCTTGAACGTCCTTTTTAACATTCCACTTTTTATACTTGCTTTTATTTTTTTAAAGAAACAATTTATTTATTTTAGTTTGCTTGGTATGATGAGTTTTTCTTTTTGGCTCGAGGTCACTCGTGGCATCATCATTCCTACTACTAGCCCTCTTACAATCATTCTAGTAGCTGGACTTCTCTATGGTATTGGCATGGGCATCATCTTTAGAAGTGAAGCTTCTGTAGGTGGTACCGACATTATTGCTAAAATCGTAAATAAGTTTTTCTCTATTAGTATGGGGAATGTCATTTTTGCCATCAATATGATCATTATGCTTACTTCTATTTTTGTATTTGGTCTTGATATTGCTATTTTAACCGCAGCTAGTATGTTTATAAGCAGCCAGACAACCAACTACGTTGTTGACGGACTCAACCGTAGACGTACCGTTTCCATTATTACTTCACCTGACACCGGACAAGATATTGCACGTGCCATTATGGATGGTATGCACAGAGGTGTTACCATTGTCCCTGCAATAGGCGGTTACACCCATCAAAATAAATACATTCTTTATGCTAATGTTAACTTACGCGAAGTGGCAAAAATCAAAAATATTGTTTCTACTTATGACCCTCATGCCTTTGTAACAGTTTCTGACGTTGCACAAGTTATTGGTAATGGACGTGGATTCTTACCACTTGAACAAAATGGCTGATTTTCTATATTAATAGATTGACATAAAAAAAGAGGCGCTCCCTCACCACTAGGTGTTGGCAGCTTCTCTTTTTTATCCTACTTATGATTTACAGTTTAAGCGCTATTTAAAACTCTAAAAGTGCTTTTGTAAATACTTCTGGTTGATCCATCATGGTTCCATGCCCTGCATTTGGTATACTAATAAACTGTTTAAATGATGTTTGAATCTTTTCAAAATACGCTTTCTAATAGCTACATTAACTCAAATTTAATGGTACTGACTTCTTCATACAAACTCATCTTGCTGACTACCTTATACTCTTCACTAAAAATAATATCTTTTTCAGACTTAGCACCCATTACAAAAGGCACCCCCATGGCACGAAGAACATACACTCTTGCGCTTTCACTTGTAAGTTGCTCGAAGTTATTGTGTATAAAACGCATGAGGCTTTGACATTCTGGGAGTGTCAGTTCCCCTCCTGCTAATTTATCTTTTAAAATCTTTGCACTTACAACTTGTTGCATTTGGTCAAGTTCCTTAAGTATCATCATTTCTTTATACATTTGTATCGCCTGCTCTGTTAAAACATTCTTTTTCACAAGACGGTCAAGATCAATACTACTATGCTCAATCTCTACACTAAACATCTTAGCTAAGTCATCTAATGAGGCCTCATCTTTCATATTGACAATCATTTCAATACGTTCTAGTATCTTGTGTTTAGGAAAGAATGTTTCTTGTCCTGTTGAAACTGATTTTTTAATAAACCACTCTTCGGGAATAATATTTTTTCTCTTCCATCTGTAAAGCTGCCCATAGGAAATACCTGTTTCAATGAGTAAATCTTTCTTTGAAATAAGTTCTTCTTCCATTGTCATCACCCTTTTCTTTCTGCTGTTATTTGTATAATCTCCCCGACTTTTGAGCCTTTATCAATAGAAATAGACTCTGTATATTCTACTTTATCAATACTACAATCTGGCCCTATTTCTACGTATTCCCCTCTTATGACCTCAACTTGCGCAGTATCTACATAAATGCGGTCACCTTCTATGACTTTGGCAATGAGGCTTCCCTCTGTATCGCCAAAGTTCATATTAATATTGTTATTAAACCATTTTCTAATACCGGTTTCATCACTTATAATAACCTTCTTACCTATTTCTACTTCACTTGCCCCAATCTCTTCTACCTGGCAAGCTCCCAATAATTGAATAAGTACCTTCTCACTATTAATGCGCCCAGCACCTTCTATAGCCCCTCTGACTAAAAAGTGCTCGGTCTCCACATCTTCTTGTAAATGAATCATACCATATGCTTTACAAGAGTCTGCTTTAATGCTTCCTCTAATTTCAGCTGCCCCTGCTGTTCTAATGGTTTTGCCTTCTAAACTTCCATCAATTTCAAAAAATCCTGCCGTTTTTAATTCATCGAAGTAAATATTTCCCTTAGCAGATGCTGAACCTGCACTACTTAGTTTATGACATGTAATGTTGCCCTCTAACTCTCCACTTCCTACTATACGGATTTTGTTATACTTACCTTCTATACATTTTCCATCTCCCATAATAAGTACATCACCTGTAGCCATCTTCTCAACCTCCTTAAAGTTTTATTACTTCGATTACTTCAGCCTGGTCACTTATTTGAATTGTCTCATGATATTCTAATTTTTCAATTCTACAATTTGGTCCTATGACCACGCGTTCTCCTCGTACAACTTTAATATGAGCATTTTCTACGTAAATGTCATCACCCTCTACTAAGTTGCCATTTATTGTACTGGTACCTCCTGTAAACATTCCAAAGATTTTATACAGGTAAGGTCTAGAACTTTCAGTATAACCATTAATAGAAATTTTACTTGCACCCATTTCATTAAAGGTACAACTTCCATTTCCAGCTCTACATTCTATACGAATCTTTTCTGCATTAATAATTCCAGAGTTTTTAATGCCTCCATCTATATTCACTTCTTCTGCTTCAATGTTTTTACCTACATTTAACATTCCTGAAGCCGATACCTTCTCACATTTAATATCTCCTCCAATGTTTGTAGCACCAGAACTGGCTAGTGTCCCACCTTTCATGTCTCCATCAATTCTACAAGATCCACTTACTCTTAGCTCTTTAGCTTCTACACTGCCAGTGACTTTACCAGATCCTGAACAGCCAAATCGGTCACATACTACACTTCCATTGACTCTTGCTGAGCCTGATCCTGAAAATCTAATGCATTTTAAGTCTCCATTAATTTTTCCTGCTCCACTGATTGATACTACATCAAATTCCCCTCCTGGATAACTCCCTGCGCCACTAATGTGCAAATCTCTATTTCCCATTTCATATACCCTCTTCTCTTTTAATTATTCTAAAATATATAGTCAAATTTATAATCTTTTTATTTATACTTATATAGTAGCACAACATTGTTTTGTTGTAAATATATTTTTGCAACATTGTTTTACTATATAAAAAGTCTTGTAGAACACGGTGTATTCTACAAGACTTTTGTATAGTTATTTTCTTTTTACTTTTCTATTTCTATTTGAAGTTCGCCTACTTGGTAATCCACTACGAATGTTGAGAATGGTTCCACTTCATTAGCAATGAGCATGCGTCCAATAAGAGTCTCTACTTTACGTTGTAAGAAGCGCTTAAGTGGTCTTGCACCAAACACTGGGTCAAATCCTTGGTCTGCAAGGTAAGTTTTCGCTTCCTGTGTCAGCCTTACAGTCAATTGTCTATCTACTAGACGTTTGTTAAGGTCTTTGATAAGAAGGTCCACGATTTGAATGATTTGTTCTTTCATAAGTGGTTTGTAGATTACAATATCATCTAGACGATTCAAGAACTCTGGTCTAAAATGCATCTTAAGTCTATTATTTACTCCTTCTTCTACAGTTGGTGTAATCTCACCTGTTTCTGTAATCCCTTCTAGAATCAGGTCAGAACCTATATTAGAAGTTAAGATGATAATAGTGTTTTTAAAATCTACAGTACGTCCTTTAGAGTCTGTAATACGTCCATCATCTAAGACTTGAAGGAGTACATTAAACACATCCGGATGGGCCTTTTCTACTTCATCAAAAAGAATAACAGCATAAGGCTTACGTCTTACAGCTTCTGTAAGCTGCCCGCCTTCTTCATAGCCTACATAGCCTGGAGGTGCTCCAATAAGTCTTGCCACTGCGTGTTTTTCCATATACTCACTCATATCAATACGAATCATTGCACTTTCATCATCGAAGAGTGCTTCAGCTAACGCTTTGGCAAGTTCTGTTTTCCCTACACCTGTTGGCCCAAGGAAAAGGAAGGAACCGATAGGTCTACGTGGGTCCTTTATTCCTGCACGTGCACGAATGATGGCATCACTTACTTTAGATACTGCTTCTTCTTGACCAATGACACGTTTGTGAATAATTTCTTCTAATCTAAGTAGTTTGTGACGTTCACCTTCCATGAGTTTCGTTACAGGAATTTGAGTCCATCTAGAGATAATTTTTGCAATCTCTTCTTCATTGACTTTGTCACGGAGCAAGCCTGCTTCACCAAGTGCATGCACCTTACCTTCTACTTCTTTTAGCTTTCTTTCAAGTCCTGGAATAATACCATATTTGTATTCCGCTACTTTATTTAAGTCATATTCTCTTTCATACTTTTGCATCATAGCCGTAGCTTGCTCTATCTCTTCTTTTGCATTTCTTACAGAAGTAATAAGTTCTTTTTCATTTTCCCATTTGACGCGCATAGCATTGAATACATCTTTAAGTTCTGCTAATTCTTTTCTTGTTTCTTTTAAGCTTTCTTTAGAGACTGCGTCATCTTCTTTTTTGAGTGCCGCCTCGGCAATTTCTAGTTGCATGACCTTACGCGCAATTTCATCTAACTCTGTTGGCATAGAATCCATTTCAGTACGGAGCATTGCACAAGCTTCATCTACTAAGTCAATGGCTTTGTCTGGCAAGAAACGGTCTGAGATATAACGATCTGAGAGAGTTGCTGCCGCAATAAGGGCATTATCTTGAATTTGTACACCATGATAAATCTCATAGCGTTCTCTAAGTCCACGTAAAATAGCAATGGTGTCTTCTACTGTAGGCTCGCTTACCATAACAGGTTGGAAACGACGTTCAAGGGCAGCATCTTTTTCAATGTATTGGCGGTGTTCATTAAGTGTTGTTGCACCGATACAATGAAGCTCTCCACGTGCAAGCATTGGTTTTAATAAATTCCCTGCATCCATAGAACCTTCTGTTTTCCCTGCCCCAACAATGTTGTGAATTTCATCAATAAAGAGGATAATGCGTCCTTCACTTTTCTTAATTTCATCTAGAACCGCTTTAAGTCTTTCTTCAAATTCTCCTCTGAACTTGGCCCCTGCAATCAATGCACCCATATCTAATGAGAATACCGTTTTATCTTTCAAGCTTTCTGGCACATCTCCATTTAAGATACGTTGTGCTAACCCCTCTGCAATAGCTGTCTTACCTACTCCAGGCTCTCCAATAAGTACAGGGTTATTCTTTGTCTTACGAGAAAGAATACGAATGACATTTCGAATTTCACTATCACGTCCAATAACAGGGTCTAGTTTTCCATCTCTTGCACGTTGCACAAGGTCATAGCCATATTTGGAAAGGACATCATAGGTCCCCTCTGGTGCATCACTTGTGACACGGCTCGCACCACGTACTTGTTTAAGTACTTCACCAAAGTTTTTCTTATTGATGTTATAAGCACGTAAGATATTGCCAACTTCGTAGTTAGCTGTTTCAATAAGCGCTAGCATAATATGCTCTACAGAGATATATTCATCTTGCATTTTATCTGCTAGCTTTTCACTTTTCACAAGCATTTTGTCCACATCTTGTGAGATATAAATCTTGTCTGCTTCACGTCCTGGGCCTGAAACTTTAGACTTTTTATTAATCGCTGAGATAACAGCTGATTTGACTACACCCACGTCACTGTTCATCTTTGTTAAAATACTTGGTATCAATCCATCTTCTTGGTCTAACAGGGCATAAAACACATGCTCTTGGTCTACTGCATTGTTCTGATGACTAATCGCCACACTTTGTGCATCATTTAAAGCTTCTAATGATTTTTGAGTAAATTTTTGCATATTCATACTGTTACCTCCTCAATATGTTGAAATCAATTTTATAAGATTTTATTTAAACACGAATAAAACATTGGCTTAAGTACTGTCCATAATGAGTACTTAATTCTTTATTTAAATAAGGTATATTCTCATTATATTCAAAATAGATTTTAATGCCTTTATCGATAGCTTTAATATAATCTGCTATAGCATTGGCTATGGCTTCACCATCATGCCTTCCTTCATCTTGCCGCATGAGCTCACGTGTCCATTTTCCACTTTGGTCCATTTGCCACCCTGGTAGTTGCATCTGATGCTCATACATACTCCACAACTCAAAAAATTGGGAGAGATAGTTTTGCAAAACGTCACTTTGTGTTCTAGAAATCATCTTCAACTCACCAATTCTTTGGCTATGTCCTCTATCTAATGTAATCGCATAACGAATGGTCGGATTATACTTATACCGCAAGACGCTTCGTATACTCATCATAGAATCTGCTGCTTGAGGTTGAATTTGAAAGTGACTATAACCATTTAAAAGTTTTTCCACTTGGTTAAACACATTTTTCATTTGCATCTCAGGGGTAATGAGTGCAACTTTTTCTGCAAGTATTTGATTGATTAAATTAGAACGACTTGTATTTAAACTATATGCTAAAGTATCAATGGCTTCTACCACATCATCCATAAGGACAATACTGTATACACTTTTTTTCATCTCATCACCTCTTTATAGTTATATTGTATGTGCTTTTATTTTTCTTGTCAACTATATTATATAATTATTTAATCAAATTATTATGGCATTTTTTTCCTTTTTCTTACTTTCCCTTGATATTACAGACTTTCTACTCCATATATACGGGATATCTTTTGCAACTTTGAAAGACTAGGTTTTCCCCTTTTTAGATTTTTTACTCAAAAAAAGCATGACTCTTTGATGTGGAGTCATGCTTTCTACTCAATTTATTAATCTTCGTAATCTTGATACTGTGCTTTCATTTCATAGAGTTTTACTTTGAGCGCTTCTACCACTTCACTGTACGCCGGGTCATCATAGGTATTTTGAACTTCTTCTCTATCACTTCTTAAGTCAAAGAGTTCCCATTGGGGCCATTGTTTATCTTCCACTTCTTTTAGACATACCCCACTAAAGTCTCTCGCTTCTTTTAAATAACAAATAAGCTTATAGTCTAGTGTACGAATACCATAGTGTGGAGACACGCCGTGTTCCCCTTTGTATACCCAGTATCTATAGTAAAGACTATTACTCCAATCCTCTGGTGTATTGCCTTCTAATATAGCTTTGAAACTACATCCTTGCATATCCTCTGGAATTTCAACCCCTACATAGTCTAAGAAAGTCTCTGCAAAGTCTAAGTTAGCAACAAGCTCATTAATCACTGTTCCTGCTGGAATAACTTTTGGATAGCTCATTAAAAATGGCATTCTAAGTGACTCTTCTAACATATAGCGTTTGTCAAACCACCCATGATCACCTAGAAAGAATCCTTGGTCAGATGTATAGACAACAATAGTATCTTCTAATATCTCCTCTTCTTCTAGATAGTCTAGCAGTCTACCAATGTTATCATCTACAGAAGCAATACATCTAAGGTAGTCTTTCATATAACGTTGGTATTTCCAATATTTTAGTTCTGCTTCAGTTAATCCCTCAGGGAAAGATTGTTTTAAGTCAAACTCTGTAAGTTCTTCTATTTTCATCAGATTGAATTTAACCGCATCACTACGTCCTTCGTAGGTATCATTAAAAGTATCTGGTACAGGAATCTCCACATCTTCATACATATCTTTGTGTTTTTCATCTGGTACCCAGTTACGATGCGGTGCCTTATGATGACACATCATGAAGAAAGGTTTTTCTTCATCTCTGTTTTTAATCCAATCTATAGTCAAGTCTGTTACGATATCTGTTGCATAACCTGTATATTGTTTAAGCTCACCCATATCATACATTGTTGGATTAATATATGCACCTTGACCTGGGAAGATGTTCCAGTAGTCAAATCCTGTTGGATCATTGTCTCCACCATGACCTAAATGCCACTTCCCAATAATACTTGTTTGGTAACCATTTGCTTGTAGAATTTTAGGTAAAGTCTGTTGACGTCCATCAAATTTATCTTGTAGAGTTTTAACCCCATTAAGATGACTATGTTTACCAGATAAAATAACTGCACGGCTTGGTGCACAAATAGAATTTGTACAAAAACAATTGTCAAACCTTGCACCCATATTTGCTAGACGGTCCATTTGAGGTGTTGTATTCACCTTACTTCCATAACAACTCATGGCATGGGCAGCATGGTCATCAGTCATAATAAAAAGAATATTAGGTTGTTTCTTCTTCATATGTGTCTCTCCTCTATATTGAATAGTGTATGGTTACTATAACAAATATTTGCCCTTATTTCTTTTCATTTTATACTGTGTTACAATATTATAAATCATTTTATCGTTATAGGAGTTTTTAATATGCCAATGCGCTTAGCAACCAAGAGAACCGTTATCGACTATACTTCTATTGATCCCTTTTTCAACTTTCAACTGGGGAAGGTATGTCACAATGCAGCCAATACCCCTTTAGAAGAACATGTTCACCCAAATGCTCTTGAACTTACTTACTTCGTCCGCGGGGAACAAGTTTATACTGTACATGCTACACCATATACCGTTAAAAGTGGTGAAGTTTTTCTCACTTTACCCAACGAACGTCATAGCTCTGGTCACTATCCTAAGGATAAATCTCAATTTTATTACCTAATTATAGACCAAGCTTTTCTAAGACAACTTCTTTTTAACGAATCAGAAAGTCTTACTCTACTAAATGCACTGATGCATATTGAACCCCGTTCCTTTAAGGTAAATACAAGCCTTACCGCTGATTTCGAGGCGCTTTTAGCTTGTGGGTTAGACTCTTCACCCTATCACAAAACAAGCATAAGTCTTCTTCTTTCTCATATTTTACTTCAGCTTGTACAAGCCAAAACCCACTGTTCCCCTCACCCAGCCGTTCCTATGCAAGAAGTTCTTGAGTATATTCAGCATCACCTTGAAGAACCCATCTCCTTATCTCAGCTTGCACGTATCGCGAATCTTTCTGAAGGACGCTTCAAAACCAAGTTTAAGCACTATGTAGGCACACCGCCTAGGGAATACATCTTAAGAGAAAAAGTGAAACAAGCTAAAGCACTTTTAGAGAACTCTGACCTTACAATTACTCAAATAAGTTATCACCTAGGTTTCTCTTCTAGCCAGTACTTCTCTACCGTATTCAAACGCTTTACTTCTACGTCACCTCTAGACTACCGTCACCAACATGTAATGGATTAATATTATTAATCCCACAAAAAAGAGGGGGTTACTTCCCCCTCTTTTGCATCTAAGTCTATATCTTTTTTGTAAAGGTATATCCTTTTTCTTCATATCCACTTTGCTTATAAAAAAGTTCAGCATCTGGTGTTTCTAGTCGGCTATTCATAACGATTCTATGTATGCATCGTTTTTGTGCATACCCTTCTACACCCAATAAAAGCTCCCTAGCGACTTTCTCATTACGGTACGCTTCTTGCACAGCTAATGCTGTAATTTCAATATATTCCTCATCAAAATCATAAGCCATAGACTTATGAAGTCCTACAAATCCTATTATTTCTCTTTGATTAAGTGCAACAAGCATATGATAATCTGGGTGCACTTGAAATCTTCTCAGGCGCGCAATAACTTGCTGCTGCGTTGAATGATTATATCCTAATTCCTTAGTAATTAATGATGCAACAGCAATTGCATCTTGCATCTCATAAGATCTAATTGTAATGTCCATTTGTTCCTCCTTACAGATAAAAGAACCTTCTCTTACATCCATTATAAGAGAAGGTTCTACATTAAGCTATCTATTTTTGTAAAATCCCAAATTATTTAGCTGTATTAGAGGCAATAAGGGCTACGTCCCACACCCCACTAAATGGTGGAGAGTAACATAAATCCATAAATCCAAACTCATCTACAGTAAGTCCTGAGTAAATTGCAATGGCATAGTAGTTTGCACGTGGCACAACTACACCAGCTCCAACTGTCTGAGCGCCTAAGATTTTTCTAGTCTCAGCATCATATACAAGTTTAATACTTACTTTTTCTGTACCGTAGTAAGAAGCGTAGCTATTACCTGTAATGAAGTTTGTTTTGTAGTTAAGACCAAGTCTTTTTGCTTCTGTTTCTGAAAGACCTACTTTAGCCGCATCTACTTCGAAAAGTTTGATTGCTGAACTTCCAATTAATTTGAAAGGTTTTCTTTCCTTGCCACCTAAGATATCTGCAATGATACGTCCTTGCTTATTAGCATTTGTTCCAAGTGGTGCATAAAGGAAAGCACCTGTAACAGCCGATCTCATAATGCTACAGTCACCTGCTGCATAGATATCTTCTACATTTGTTTCCATATCTTCATTTACAATAATTGCACCATTTCCTGCTTTTTCAACACAGTTAATGAAGTCTGTATGAGGTCTAATCCCTGCACAGTTAATCACCATATCTGCTGCAAGTGTCAATGTTTCGCAACCATTTGTTACAGTTACTTGTCGGATTGTATCTCCTGTTGCATCTAAAGCTTCAGCTTTATAACCTGTTAATACCTTTACATCATTTCTTTCAAGCTCTTCGGTAAGTACTGAAGTAATCTCTTCATCCATTGTACTAAGCACTCTATCTGCAAGTTCAACAAGTACTACATTTTTGTCAAACTTTCTACATGCCTCTACAATTTCTAAACCAATAAATCCTGCACCTACAACTACAACATCTTTAATATCTTCTGTTTGTAGACGCTCTTTGACCATTGTGCCATCTGCAACGTTACGAATTTCAAAAAGATTTGTATGAGGCTTGTTAAATGGAGCGAAACGATTCACACCTGCTCCACTTCCAATCACTAACTTATCATAAGCATCTGTAAAAGTTTCACCTGTTTTTAAGTTTTTAACTTCTACAGTTTTAGCCTTCTCATCTACTGATAGTACTTCATGATAAATTTTAACCGGAATACCACTTTCAGCAAATTGTTCTGCTGTACGTGCTATAAGATCTTTACCCTTTTTAATTTTATCAGAAATATAAAAAGGAATACCACAAGCTCCAAAGGATACTTCTTCCCCTTTTTCATAGACTACCAAATCAACTTGGTCACCTAAGTTTCTTTTTAGTTTTGTAGCTGTACTCATACCTGCCGCCACACCACCGATAATGACTACTTTCATTTCTAGCACCTCACTTCTAGTCTGTTAATAAAAGTATGTCACTTTGTAGGTGACATACTTTTGTCAAACTTATTGTTTATTTTAATAGTGTGCAATGACTCTATTAGTCTTCCATAGCATCTGCTTTATTTGCACCTGCATTCATATCTTTAAAATGTTCCATATTCATTTGACCTAATGTACGGTCAACAATAATAGCATTTGTAAGAGAACCTGTTACATTGAGTAATGTTCTACCCATATCTATAATAGGGTCAATGGCAAGTACTGGACTTACTACAGGGAATGAACCTGCAAGGCCTACACCTGAAAGAGCAACTGAAGCTGCCATTGTCGCAGTTCCTGGAATACCTGCAATACCAAGAGAACCTAATGCTACTACAATGATGGACATTGCAATAAATGTGACATCAATTGGCATACCATTTACATTTGCTACGAATACAAGAAGTAACGCCGGGAATACCCCTGCACAGCCTTGCATCCCTGCTGTTGTACCAAATCCACCTACGAAACTTGCTGTCCCATCGTTAACCCCTAATTTATCTGTAAGAGTTTCAATTGTAAGTGGTAAGCATCCTACGCTTGATCTAGAAGTAAAAGCTAAAATCATAACTGGAAGTGCTTTTTTCACATAAATAATTGGATTCACTCCAAAGATTGTAAGGGCAATAAGCTGAATTACAAACATAATAGCTACTGCTACGTATAGTGCAACAATGAAGATACCTACTTCTAAAATACTAGCAAGCCCTCTTTGTGCAATCGTATTTGCTAGTAATGCAATAACTGCATAAGGCATGTATTTAATAATTGTCATCGCTACACTCATAATAATTTTATGAAGTGCATTTGTTAAATCAAAGAATGGTTTAACAACGTCATAGTATTTTTTAGACATTCTTTTTGCACCCATCCCAAAGAATACTGAGAACATTACAAGTGCAATAATATTGACATCTACCATGGCTTTAACAGGATTTGCTGGGAGTAACCCTCTTAAGGTATCCACTACATTTTTTACTTCTTTAATTTCAGCGCTACCACCTGCCACTGCCATACCACTACCTACATTGAATAAGATTCCTACTACAAGGCCTACTACAACTGCAATAACAACCATTGTCATTGTTACAATAATAGAGTTCTTAGTCAATTTACCAATATTTGCACCCTCTTTCATGTTAATAATAACATGAACAATAGATACCATAACCAGTGGAATAACTAACATACGAATAAGGTCAATAAATCCATTACCAATTAACCCATACCATTTTGTTGTTTCTGCAACAAATGTAATATCCATTGGATTTGCAGCAAATCCTGATATGGCTTGAATTACTAGTCCCAGTATAAGACCTAGAACAGTCCCTATAATCATTCTTTTTGAGAAGTTTACCTTTTTCTTTTGCAATTTGTTCATCACTACAAACAATGCCACAAGTAAACCAATGCAAAGAAGTGTTTTGATGTCGCTTAGCATTAAAAAGTCTTTTAAAAATACGTTATCCATATTGTCTCTCCTTATGTCTGTTAATATTTTAAGTTGATCTATATAAATTAGGATTAACTTTCTAGCATGATATCCAAGATTACTTCATCCGTTTTTTGCATACCCACTCGAGCAAGCGTTCCAACAGCCGCTATTGTTTTTTCAACATCAGCCTTAACAAGGCCTGTCCCTGCTTCAAAAACATTACCTTCTAATGCCATTAAGTGACCCAATATTGCGGAATCTAAACTCGTTGCAATTTTAGCTGCGCATGAAGGTTTTGCCCCATCACACACCATACCTGATGCAATAGATAAAGCATTGGTTACTGTATCACTAATCACCTTAACATCTGCTCCTCTTTCTAAGTAGCTCATCCCACAGGCTGCGCCACAAGCTGCACTTACCGCTCCACAATAAGCTGATAACCTACCAATACCTGTCTTTTGATGAATACTCATTAAAAGACCCATTGCAAGTGCACGATAACACTGTTCCTCCGATGCATTTTTATATTTGGCATATTCAATAATTGGGAGTGAACATGTCATGCCTTGATTACCACTACCTACCACTGTGACAACAGGATATGGACATCCACCCATTCTTGCATCAGACCCAGCTGATCCCATAGTCTTAAGCTTTAAGTAAATATTTTCTTCTCCATAGTATTTAGAGATTGTTCTTGCTACTTCATTTCCATATTGTTCACTTAAACCTGTATTTGCAATTTCTGTGTTGTGTCTCATTACTTGGTCAAATAAGTTTTTAAGCTCCTCTACATCTACTTGTTCAACAAATTCACAGATACCCTGTACACTCATTATACTTCTATCTACGCTGTAACCTTTTGGGGACTGATCTTGAAGGTTCTCTTCAAATAGTATTTCCCCATTTTTCACAACCTTACTAATATTATTATGTGTACGTTTTAACTCAATCATAACTACATCTTCATCTTTTGTGCATTCTATAATGATGTGAAGTTTTTCCAATGTATCTAGTTTTTCTAATATAATAATATTTTTCTCTAATAGATTTTTTGTAGCTTCTAATTGCTCTAGTGTAACTTCCTTAAGAATTTCAAGCTCCTTGTCGCTTCCCTTAACAATAAAACCCAATGCTACACATGCTAAAATGCCTTTTAATCCATTTCCATTTGGAATTTCAACGCTTTTAGCATTTTTAATAAAGTTCCCACTGCATTTAATAACTACTTTTTCAGGATAACTTCCTAAGACCTCACTTGCTTTTGCCGCAGCATAGACTACTGCTATAGGCTCTGTACATCCAATGGCTACCACTAACTCTTCTTCTAAAATCGCTAAATATTCTCTCATCATATTCTTTCTCCTTGTGCCCTCTTCAGGTATTAAATTGATAGGTCTTTGACAACAATTTAAAAGCAATTCGCAACATAAGTTACTTTTTTCGTTAGATTACCCCTAAATTGTAGCCCTTATACACGCATTATGTCAACACATTTTCTACGTACAAAAAACGTTTTGTCATAATGTTGTAAATCTGACATTAATTTTTATTATTTTTTTATCATAACATATTTAAAAATGCAAAAAAAAGGTCTATCATTCTTATTTAAAGAAAAATAGACCATATTATTAAATTATATGTTATTTACTTTTTTGTTCAAGAAATTCATCATAAGTCATCATACGATCCACTACACCATCTTCTTTGATTTCAATAATACGGTTGGAAATCGTTTGAATAAATTGGTGGTCATGTGATGTAAAGAGAATATTTCCTTTAAAGCTCATAAGACCATTATTAAGCGCTGTAATAGACTCAAGGTCTAAATGGTTAGTAGGTTGGTCTAAAAGAAGTACATTTGAGCCTGATAACATCATGCGAGAAAGCATACAACGCACTTTTTCTCCCCCTGATAATACTTTAGCTGGTTTAAGTGCATCTTCACCTGCAAAGAGCATACGGCCTAAGAATCCACGGAGGTAACTTTCAGATTTTTCTTCTGAATATTGACGTAACCAGTTGATAAGGTCCATATCACAGTCATTAAAGTATTCATTATTGTCTTTAGGGAAGTATGATGTAGATGTTGTTACACCCCATTTAACCGTTCCTGCATCTGGTTCCATTTCACCTGCAAGAATTTTGAAAAGTGTTGTAACTGCAATTTCGTTTTCACCAAGAATAGCAATTTTGTCTTCTTTGTTTACACGGAATGTTACATTATCTAATACTTTTTCCCCATCAATTGTTTTTGAAAGATTTTCTACATGAAGAATTTCATTACCTACTTCACGATCTTGTGTAAATGCTACGAATGGATAACGTCTTGTAGATGCTGGCATATCATCAACAGAAATTTTATCAAGCATCTTTCTACGTGATGTGGCTTGTTTAGATTTAGATTTATTTGCAGAGAAACGTGTGATAAAGTTTTGAAGTTCTTTGATTTTATCTTCGTTTTTCTTATTTTGTGCTTTCATAAGAGCTTGAACCATTTGGCTTGATTCATACCAGAAGTCATAGTTCCCTACATACATTCTGATTTTACCGTAGTCAATATCTACAGTGTGTGTACATACTGTATTTAAGAAGTGACGGTCATGTGATACAACAATAACTGTCCCTGGGAAGTCTAAAAGGAAGTCTTCTAACCAGTTTACAGAAGCAATATCTAAATGGTTAGTCGGCTCATCGAGCAAAAGAATTCCTGGCTCACCAAATAACGCTTGAGCAAGTAATACTTTAACTTTATCTCCACCTTGAAGATCTTTCATAAGTGAATAGTGAAGGTCAATACCTACACCTAAACCTTGAAGTAATTGTGAAGCTTCTGATTCTGCTTCCCAACCATTCATTTCTGCAAATTCACCCTCTAACTCAGAAGCTTTAACACCATCTTCGTCCGTGAAGTCTTCTTTTGCATAAAGTGCATCTTTTTCTTGCATAATTTCATATAATCTTGCATTTCCTCTAATAACTGTCTCAAGTACAGGAGATTCATCATATTGGTAATGATCTTGTTTTAATACTGACATTCTTATATTAGAAGGGATACTTATTTCACCTGTTGAGCTATCAATTTCACCTGATAGAATTTTTAAAAATGTTGATTTACCAGCACCGTTAGCACCGATTACCCCATAACAGTTACCTGGAGTGAATTTTAAGTTTACATCTTTAAAAAGCTTGGTACCACCGTACTGTAAGCTTACATCTGATACTGTAATCATTGTATTCTCCTTTTTCGTTTAATATCGCAATGCTCATTATAGCATACTCTCTAGCAAATAGTAAACTTTCTTGTCATTTCTTCATGACGAAAATACAGTGATAACTAGCATCTGGATCAAAAGATATGCCACTAAAATCTCCATAACATCCCTGCACCTTAAACCCGGCACCTTGTACCATTGTATCTAATTCATCTTTAAGTAAAGGAAGAAGCATCGTCGTATGTTCTTCAACTTTATCTTTTAAATGGAAAGAAGTGTCAAAGGCTACTTGCTTTTTGTCTTCACTTACACGATAACTTCTGAAGAACTTTAGACCTACTTCTTCATTTGTAATAGGTGGAAGCTCTGAGATATCATGTCGCAAGACACGGTCATAGTTAACAATTTGAATAACTACTTTTGCCTCATTTTGCAAAATATCGTATAGGTCTTTTAAGAATTCTTGAATACGCGCTTTAGTTTCTAAATGCACAAGAGAATTCCCTATACAATAAGCACCTTCAAACTGTCCTTGTATAGCAACCTTAATCTCTTCCATACTACAATGGATAAAGGCTGTTTCACTGCCTTCTAAATCGGCTTTAGCTTTAGCACTTTCAATCATACCTGTATCTGCATCTAAGGCTGTAACCATATAACCTAGCTTAGCAAGTGCAAGGCTGTAGCTTCCTGTTCCACAAGCTATATCTAAAACTTGCTTAGGGGGATTCCCAAATGTTTCTTTTAAAAACTCTACTTGTGCACCGTAAGCTGGGAAAATATAATCATAGCAAGATGCTATTGAACTATAAAATGACATACTAATCTCCTTTTTAATGGGAATAATAATGTAAGACCCATATTTCTATAAATCTTCTTATATTTTACCCTTGAAAGAAGAATTTTAACAAACTTTATTTCTTGTAGAAGAAAGTTGATTTTTTAATTTAAAACCCTTATACTATTTACAGCGCTTACGCTAAGACAGTTCGAAAACCTCCTGTCTTAAAATAAAACTAGGTAAAGGAGAATAAAAATGAAAGAAAACTTTTCAACAAAAAGGCTGGTAACAGTCGCCCTCGTTGCTGCACTTTATGCTGTACTTACCGTTGCACTTGCACCGATTAGCTATGGTAACCTCCAGTTTCGAGTATCTGAACTTATGGTGCTTTTAGCTTTCTTTGACCCATTCTACATAGGAGGGCTCACTTTAGGTTGCTTTATTGCCAATCTTTTAGGCCCTAATGGTATTATGGACGTTATCTTTGGCACACTTGCCACTTTTGTAAGTGTATCGGCAATTAACCTAACTGCCAAGTATACAAAAGGAAGCAAATTAGGACTAGGTATTGCTTCTATCTGGCCAACCCTGTTCAACGGACTTATTATTGGTTGGATGCTTAACTACCTCTTTCAGTTACCTCTAGCACTCACTATATTAGAAGTAGGATTTGGTGAATTTGTTGTCGTTTCAATAGTAGGTGTTCCACTCTTTGTACTCATTATGCAAAGGTATCCACACCTTTTATCTATTCATAAAAAGAACCTAGCGTAAATCGCTAGGTTCTTTTAGGAAGGCACATCTTGTGCCTTTTTTTATACCATTATTCTATACAGCCACTTGATTGACCAAATAAATTTTCAATTGTTCTACACGGTTTGACTTTACTTTTGCAACTTCAAAGATAATATTTTTATAAGTAACCGAGATACTTTGCTTTGGAATCCATCCTATTAAATGCACCACAAAGCCACCAATGGTATCAAAGTGCTCACATTCAATTTGCAGTCCTAACTTCTTATTGACATCTTCAATATGCGCTAGACCATCTACCAAATAGGTATGCTCATCTAACTTGGCAATTTCTTCATGAGTTTGATGCTCATCCATTAAATCTCCAACAATTTGACTTACAATATCTTCTATTGTAATAATCCCTTGGAAATCACCATACTCATCCAACACAACCGCCATATGATTCTTTGTTGTTTGAAGTTCTTTAAATAGCGTGGCAATACCCTTTGTTTCAGGTACATAGTAAGCTGGCCGCACCAATGCTTCTATATTGACTTGCTCTATACCACTTTGAAGTGCTGCCTCATAAAGCTCTTTAGCGTGTAAAATCCCTATGACATTGTGAGGTTCATCTTTATAAACTGGAATACGCGAAAAGTTTTTGGCCATCGTTTGTGCTAAGATTGCTTGATTATCTTTTTTTAAGTCTATACTCGTTACAGTAGCTCTAGATGTCATAATTTCTGTAGCAGTTTTATCATCAAATGAAAATACACTATACAGCATTTCTTTTGCTGTTTCATCTATTACACCTTTTTCATTACCTTCATCAATGAGTGTTTTGATATCTTCTTCAGAAACTTGCTTCTTAAGCCTTCCTCCCTTTAAAATACTTAATACACGATTCCATGTTGAAATATGCCCAGGCCTCGGCTGGTCATCCACAGTAATTCCCCCTTTTAAATAAATAACTTTATACTCTATACATATGCTACATTTTATTTTTTTTGCCAGTTTGCTTCAATAAATCTTGCAACACCTGATTCATCGTGATGTCCAATAACTGCTGTACTTAGGTTTTTAATCTTTTCTACTGCATTTTCTACTGCGTAGCCCTCGTCTGCCAGCTCAAACATCTCAACATCATTATAGTTGTCTCCGAAACAAATGATTTTATCATATTTATATTGTTCTTGTAAAGTCTTAATAGCACTCGCTTTAGAGACAAGGTGACTATACACCTCTAAGTAATAGACATTCTTTTCATAGATGTCTTCATAATAAACTTGATTAAGATGATCATATGTTTTTAATATATCATATATTTCACGTATTTTATCTTGATCACCCATCAAAACAAAGTATAAAACTTTATCTTTGTTTTGTACAGCTTCATGCTTAAAGATTTTTCTCGGACTATTCTGTCTTTCTGCAAAAAATCTTTCTTCTACTGGATGACTAAATACACCATGATAGGCTATAAGTTGATTATCTTCTATACAGTAGGAAAAAGCTGTTTGCCCCTTCTCCTCTAATACTTTTTGAATCACTTCAGCCATTTCATGCCCTAAGTAATGAACTTGCTCGTAGATACCTTGTTCTATATTATAAATAGCTGCACCATTCATTACAACAACAGGTGCACTTAGTTTAAGCCCTTGTAACATATCTACAACTGTCGCAGGTGTACGGGCTGTAGCAATACTAAATTCTAGCCCCTCTTCTACTACTTTATTAATAACTTCCTTTGTGTAAGAAGTAATGTGTTTGTCTTTATTCAAAAGTGTTCCATCTAAGTCTGAAATCCATAATGTTTTTGATTGCATAAGGCCTCCTCAAAAGTTGTCTATTTTCATTATACCAGATTTTGGCCATATAGTTACTGGTATTTGCATACAATAAGAATACATGCTAAAATTATACCATCTTATTTATAGGAGGCTTCTATGACAGCGTTACTTATTCGACTATTTATCAAGACACCTGAAGATATAAAAAATCCATATATTCGTCAAAAGTATGGTCTTCTAGGCAGTTTTGTAGGGATTGGATGCAATATATTCTTATTCATAAGCAAATTGCTCATTGGTATCCTTTCTTCAAGTGTTTCCATTATGGCAGATGCAGTCAATAACTTATCAGATGCCGCATCTTCTATTGTCACTTTAATCGGCTTTAAACTTTCTGCTAAGCCAGCTGATGAAGACCATCCTTTCGGGCATGCTAGAGTAGAATACATTGCAGGGCTTGTTGTATCTTTTATTATTATTTTCTTAGGACTTCAACTAGGCCTATCCTCTGTGCGCAAAATCTTTTCACCTGAACCTATTCAAGTTTCTACTTGGACTATTGTTGTCTTAGTACTTTCTATTGGTGTCAAGCTCTGGATGAGTTTCTTTAATCGCCATTTAGGAACGGCTATTAATTCCTCAACTTTAAAGGCTACTGCAACGGATAGTCTAAACGATGTACTTGCTACAAGTAGCATACTCGTTTCTCTAGGCATCTTTTACTTTACTTCTTTAAACCTAGATGGATTTATTGGATTTTTGGTAGCTTGCTTCATTATTTATTCTGGTATCAATATTATCCGTGAAACGATTAATCCTCTATTAGGCGAAGCGCCTACCTTAGAACTTGTTGAACAGATTCAAAATAAGTTACTCAGCTACGAAGGTATACTTGGTATTCATGATCTAATGGTACATAACTACGGTCCAAACCGTTGTTTTGCCTCTGTACATGCAGAAGTTTCTGCTTCTGAAAATATCCTTGTAAGCCACGACCTTATTGACTCTATAGAAAGAGACTTTATGATAGATCTTAGTATTCACTTAGTTATACATTTAGATCCTATTATCAAAGATGATGCACTTTCTAATAGCTTACACGAACTTGTGAATACATGTATTAGTGAAATTGACCCACTCTTATCCATCCATGATTTTCGAGCTGTTCAAGGTGTCACCCACACTAATCTTATTTTTGACGTAAGTGTTCCCCATCACCTTAAAACCTCCGATAAGGAACTGGCTTACCTTATTGATACCCGCATAAAAAAATACGATGGAACCTTCCACTGTGTCATCACAGTAGATCGCAGCTATCTTTCTACCACAATAAACACCACAAAGTAATCACTTTGTGGTGTTTTGTTTTTTACTTGTTTGATGAGAATATGAGCCACAAGGACACGGAAGTACTTCCACTTCATAAATCACACGCTTCCTTATGCGAGACATCCGTTTCTTATCTACATAATCAGCGAATATCTTATATCGCCCTTCCTTGATAGCTTGAATCAACCAAACATGCTTATTATCTTCATTAACATCCTCTTGGGCCACTTTTAACCCCTTAGGTACAGTAAGTTGCCATACAAATCTACCTTTTGCCTGCTCATCTCGCTCGATTTTCATAGTCTGTCCCGCAGTCGCTTGGTTATATCCAGGCAAAAGTTGATATTTAACCTCTTCTACTTTTTCTTCTGTATGTCGAAATTCACTTAACTGTTCTTCTGTTTGATTCATAATAGAAAAAAGTGTCCATGCCGCTATTGCTGTCTGCATCTGAGTATTCATATTGAGTGACCTCCTAGCCTAGACAAAACATATTACCACTCATATCCTATTCTCACTCTATACTTTTTGCACCTTTTCCCTATAAATTTATAAAAAACAAGGCCCACACCCCAATGTGCTGACCTTGTTTTGATTGATCTATAAATTAGAATCCTAGCGGAATACCAAAGCTAAAGAATCCAATAAGTAAGGTTGTCCATATAACTAAAAAGGCAATGGAATAGGGTAGCATTAATGCAATCATATCTCCAACTGTATATTCTGGTTTATACTTTCTCATGAATACAAGTACAACCCCTGCATAAGACATAAGTGGTGTAATAATGTTTGTTGAAGAGTCAGCTACTCTAAACGCTGCTGCTACGACATCTGGTGTCATTCCTGAATGTACTTGGAATAACATTGGTACAAAGATAGGACCTAAAAGCATCCATTTTGATGTTAAACCACCTACGAACAAGTTAATAATCGCTGTTACAAGAATAAATCCAATGATTAATAAAATGGGTGAATTATCAAGGCCCATTGATTGAAGACCTTTTGCACCTAAGAATGTAATATATGTTCCAAGGTTTGAATTACTTAAAAGTGCTAAGAAGTTATAAGAAACAAATGTTAAAACAAGTACATAACCCATATTACCCATTTGTTTTGCCATTGCTTTGATAACATCTTGAGCTGACTTGAACATCCCTACTTTAATACCGTAGAATAAACCTGGTACAAAGAAAATGAATGTAATCATAAGGATAATATTATCCATAAATGGTGTTACTTTTGTGCCTTCTTCTGTTACGAAAGAAGCTAAAGGACCAAATCCCATAGCAGCTACCAGAGCACCTGCTATTAATAACCCAAGTCCTGCCCATCTTAAAGCTTTATTTTCTTCTGGTTTTACCGTGAAGTCGCTTAAATCGATATCTTCTGGAATAACATAATCTTGTTTTTCAAGTTTTGGTTTAATAAATTTGATTGTTACAAATGCACCTACAATAGAAAGTACAATTGTTGATGCCACTACAAAGAAGTAATGCATAGTTGGTGCATTAAGTGCCTCACCTGCTGCATTTACAAAAGGTACACCTTGACTCTCTGCAAAGAGTTGAGCATTTTTACCAATAATAATATCAATTGGTGTAGCCGGAATAAGGTTCGCACTGAACCCTGCTGAAACCCCTGCAAAGGCTGCTGCCATACCTATTAATGGATTCTTTTTAAGCCCTGCATATAAAAGTCCTGCAAGTGGAATAAGAATGAGGTAACCTGCATCAGATGCAATACTACTCATAATCCCTAAGAACACTAATACAAATGGCAAAAATTTATCTGATACTTTAAGGCCTACCTTTTTAATAAGTGTTGTAAGAAGACCTGACTCTTCTGCAATTCCAACACCTAACATAACGATAAGGATTGTACCAAGTACACCACCACCGTAGCCTAACCAGTTTGTAAGTAATGCATTGTCAAAGATCCATCTAATATTTTCTGCAGTAAACATGTTTTTTATTTCATGTACAATACTGCCCCCATCAGCTCCCATTGTTTCAAATGTATTTCCACCTAATACAAGTGTCAATAACATTGTTGCTGCATACAGCCCTAGGAAGATAATAACTGGATCAGGAATTTTCTTACCAATCTTTTCTATAAAAGATGTACGTGATTTTTTTTCTGCTTTCATCTTTATCCCTCCTGTTTACCTAGTTGTCTATTTTTCGTCTATCATTAACCTTATGTTAACTTTATTGTGTTCTTATCATATCATCATTTTTGCAAGTTGTAAACCCCTCTTGTGCATTTTCTTATTAAAAGTATAATTTAGATTCTTTGATTTTATCTTCTTACAACATTAAATTTATTTGTATATTAGAATCATAATCCATTTATCTTAACTCACCAAAATCATTGATATTTCTATATTTTTTCTTATTTCTTATTCATATAAATATGTATACTTCTTTATAAAGATAAAAAAATAAGCACCTTAATATAGATGCTTATTTTTGGAAAAGATTAACTTTTTGAATTTTACTTATTTTATTTATGCAAGAATTAGCAACGCTTCTTGCAACTTATCATTCTTATGTTTAAATTTTTCAACTTGTGAGATATTTCTTATGTATACTGTTTTACTTTAATGACTCATACTATATTTGAGATTCATCTATTCTTCTTACTGTAAAACCGCCTTCATTAAGTGCCTGAATAAGAGCCTTTACATTTTTTGTATCTACACGTAAAATGATCTCTCTTAAATTCATAACTTCTATATCAATTTCCGCAATACTAATAATGTTTACACCTTGCTTGGTTATAATCTCAGTCAACGTGGCAAGTCGACCTTTAACATCTCTAGTTGTCACTTCTATTCTTGTATGCCCTACACCTAAAATTTTATTAAAGGTCTTAAAAATTGCCTTGTGAGTCACTATACCTACAAATTGATCTTTCTCATTTTCGACAGGTACAAACTGTAGATTATGTTCAGCCAAAACTTGTCCTGGCACCTCTACAAGATCTCTTTCTTTTACAGCTGTAATTTTTGTTTTCATCATTTCTTCAATAGACCGTTTTAAAAATATTTCTTTTTCTTCTACATCATTAAAATATTCTTCAAATATATATTTTTTGGAAATAACTCCTATAAATTTATCGCCTGCTACAACAGGTAAAGATAATAAATGGTTCATATCAATAAGTGCTATAGTATCTTTAATACTTGTGTGTAAATCTACAACTGTAAGTTTTTCTACTGGAATCATAATATTTTTAACTAGCATAAATCAGCCCCCTTAATTATTCTATCCATTATAATTATATCACAATATTCAAATCTATTCACTCATTCACATTAAACACTTTAATTATTTATATTAAATTTAATAACTTAGTATAATTTGACTATTTAATTTCATTATGATATAATACAGCTATGTGCTGGAGTAGCTCAGTAGGTAGAGCACATCACTCGTAATGATGAGGTCGTGAGTTCGATCCTCATCTCCAGCTTTCTTTACGCTTAAACAATTGTTTAAGCGTATTTTTATTGTGTTCCATACTAAAAAAGCGTGTAACGGCCATTACACGCTTTTTCTCATTATCGTTAACTTTAAATAGTATCTATTTTTAATATTTCAATTTGTTATCGATCTCTATAGTTATATTCTAAAATAATTTTTTTATTCTTTTTCTAAAATCCTTGTAATGCACTCTTCTATAGAGTCTACAGTATACTTCACATAGCTCTTAAGGCTCTCTTCCGCCCCATTAAATGTAAAGGATAAAGGATAATGTTCAAACATACTTAAGTCGTTCCAAGAGTCCCCTATTACATAGATCTGTTCTTTTTCTGCCTGCAAGCGCTGTGCCACCTTTTCAATTCCCGAAGCCTTAGAGCACCCTTTAGGCACCACATCAATAAACACTTGGTTACGATATGCCACAATAGTTTCTCCATAGGTTTCATTCAATTGATTCTTTAATGCTTCAATTTCTTCTATAGCGTTACTCATCACAACCAGTGAGATAAGTTTTATATTTCCAAATTTCTCTTTCATTTCGCAAGGTGTCACCTTCTGCACTCGAAGTGCCATTTCATCAATACCATCAGGCCACCTATCCATATAGGTGTTGTAGCCATCGATATATGCCACATAAAATCCTTCTTGCTCGTTAAACAAACGATATAACTTCTCAACGACATGTCTTGGGATATTTTGCTCAAAATAGGCATTAAATCCTTCATCTAGCACAAAAGCACCATTGCAAAGTACAAGGCCATCGGTCTTAATATTATATTTTTCAAAGACTTGTTTTGTATTAGAAAAGTCTCTTCCTGTACATAATACCAAACCATGCCCCGCCTCTTTTAACTCACTAATACTTTCTAAGGTTGTAGTCTTAATATTTCCCTTTATAAGCAAAGTGCCATCTATATCTGATGCTAAAATTCTTTTCATCATCTTCCTCCATCTTAAAGCTCTTCTATATGTCGAACACCATTTGCACTGCTTAATAGGCTTAAAAATGCTATGTGCTCCATTCTATTAGGAGCCTTAATTGTCAATAATGTAATAACTTGGGTATCCGTCTTTAACTTGGGTTTAATAATATCTATTTCTGCTACTTGAAGCTGATTTGCTTTAGCAAAATCAAAAAAGTCACTGACGCTACTCATATTAAAAAACTCCATGTACACATTAATCACTTTAGATTTAGCCGTTACTTTACGTGTTACACTATGCAACGCAGTCATAGCAAAAAAGATATAAATATACGCAATAATAGCTCCACTGTAAAATCCTATACCAATAGCTAGACCCATGCATGCAGATGCCCAAAGCGCCGCTGCTGTCGTCAATCCCTTGACTTGATTGCGGCCTGTAACAATAATCGTACCTGCCCCTAAAAAACCTATACCACTAATAACTTGAGCACCCATTCTGACCGGATCTCCGCTTAACCCCCATGTCTCAAACACATATTGATTGGTAATCATAGTTAGTGCTGCGCCCATACATACAAGCATATATGTCCTAAAACCTGCAGGTCTTTTCTTCTTGACTCTTTCAAGTCCTAGTAATCCACCAAAAACAAGCGCCATTCCTAATCTTACACTAATAGATAAAATGTTAATGCCAGCTAAAGTCTGCTTCAATGTCTCCATATTTTTTCCCTTACTATGCATTTTTCTTATTACTTTTATAGTATAGGCTATTTTATATTTTTCATCCTATTTATTATAGAAGCAAAGAAAAAAGCACAGTAAATATCCCAGTCATTCCAATCGCCATTCCTGACATTGCACCTTCTAGCTCACCAATTTGTATTGCCTTACTTGTTCCCATAGCATGACTTGAAGCACCTATGGCAAGTCCCGCAGCTATTGGGTATTTTTCTAATCTAAGTAATTTAATCATGCTTGGTGCAATAACTGCCCCCAATATTCCTGTCACCACAACAGCTGCTATTGTAACACCTACAATACCACCTTGTTTGCTCGCTACTTCTACAGCAATAGGCGTTGTCACTGACTTAGGTATTAATGATGCCATGAGGGTGTCTTCTAGTCCAAAGACCTTACAAAGGCCAATCACACTAATAATAGAGGTTATGGCACCTACCCCGGTAGCAATCAAAATAGGCAGACTATTTTTCTTTAGCGTATCTAACTGCTCATACATAGGAATTGCTAATACAACGGTCACCGGTCCTAAAAACATATTAATCATAGCCCCACCTTGATTGAAAGCTTCATAAGGTATGCGTCCTACCTGCAAAACTATAATGACAATACCAATAGCAATAAGAAGTGGATTTAACAAGTCAATATGGGTCTTCTTATTGACCTTTAACCCTATCTGATAACTTACCAAACAAAGTACAATTCCTACAAAAGGTGAATTGATCAACTCGCTCATCACTTTTTACTCCTCTCTTGTAATTTAATAACTCCTTTAGCTGTAAATGCCGTTGCCGTAAAGGTAATAAGTGTTGTTAAAATACAAATGACCAAAATAGGTATTAAGTCACCTTTTACTTCTTCTATACTTTGTATAATAGATACCCCTGCTGGTATAAAGAAAAATGCCATATTTTGAAGTAAAAACCTTCCAAGGGTTTGAATATCTTTAAGCTTGATCCATTTGAGCAAAAGCATTACGAATAGGGCAACCATTCCTATAATATTTCCTGGAATAGGCACTGGCAAAAGTTTTGCTATACTTTCGCCTCCTAGATAAATACTAAAGAGAATTAAACATTGTATAAAAAAATGAGTATTCATAAAAACCTCCTTATCTCAATCGTTTATATTATTATACTATAATTTATCATTATATTTATATATTTTTATTTTAATCTCATATATACTCTTGAATAATTTTTAAAACAGCCTCTTTTAAATAAATAGCAAAATAAAAACTCAATAAAAAAAGGAACTCTTTTAAAAGAGTTCCTTTTTATTCACATCTATTAAGACATGTAAGATACAACGCCACGTGTACTATCCATACAAACTGTTGTACCATTTTTTAAGATTTTAGTTGCATTTGATGCACCTACGATTACAGGAATATCTAGAGCCATTCCAACGATTGCCGCATGTGAGTTAACACCTGATTGCTCAGTAATGATACCCGCTGCTTTTTTAATAAGAGGGAAAAGTTCATTTGAAGTTTGTGGAACAACTAAGATGTCCCCTTCATTGAAGTTCTTTTTCACATCTTCTTCAGTGTGACAGATACATACGTTACCGTTTACACTTTTTTCGTTAAGGCCTGTTCCAGATACTAAGATCTTTCCCACAACGTCAACCTTCATGATATTTGTTGTACCAGATACACCAAGAGGCATACCACCTGTAAGTACTACTAAATCACCTTTTGATACGATTCCTGTTTGTTCTGCAGCTTCGATAGCTGTTTCGAATAAATCAGTTGTGTTTTCTTTTTCTTCCATAAGAACTGGAATAACACCCCATGTCATAGCAAGTTGGTGATAAGTTTCTTTAGAAGTTGTACATCCAATGATTGGACATGTTGGACGGTATTTAGAAATCATGTGTGCTGTACGTCCTGATTTTGTTACAGTAACGATAGCTTTTGCACCAAGATCATGTGCTGCTGCACATGTTGAGTTAGAAATAGCATGTGTTACGTTTTGTACTTCCACATCTTTTCTGTGTTTGAAACGACTTACATAGTCAATATCTCTTTCTGTTTGAAGTGCGATACGAACCATGATTTTTAATGCTTCTACTGGGTAAAGACCTGCTGCAGTTTCACCTGAAAGCATGATTGCGCTTGTACCATCGTAAATAGCATTTGCAACGTCGTTAGTTTCTGCACGTGTTGGTCTAGGATTTTTCATCATAGAGTCAAGCATTTGTGTTGCAGTAATAACTTGTTTACCTGCATTGTAAACTTTTTTGATAATCATTTTTTGAAGAGCTGGTACTTCTTCAAGCGGGATTTCTACGCCCATGTCACCACGCGCAACCATTACACCATCTGCTACGCGAATGATCTCATCGATATTGTTAACACCTTCACGGTTTTCAATTTTTGCAATGATTTTGATGCCATTTCCGTTATATTCTTTAAGAATTTTACGAATTTCTAAGATATCCTCAGCTGTTCTTGTGAAAGATGCTGCGATGAAGTCAAATCCTGTTTTAGCACCAAAAATAATATCTTCTCTATCTTTTTTACTAATGAATGGCATAGAAAGACTAGCTTCTGGTAAGTTAACCCCTTTATTGTTTGAAAGTGCACCATCATTAATAACTTTACAGACAATATCTGTGTTATCTTTAATCTCGATAACATTTAATTCGATAAGACCATCATCTAAAAGAATTGCAGAACCTACATGAACATCGTTTGGCAAGTTTTTGTAAGTTACACTTACGATTTCTGTTGTTCCTTCTAATTCTCTTGTTGTAAGTGTAAATGTATCACCTTTTGTAAGCATGATTTTTGAATCTTTGAATTTACAAATACGAATTTCTGGACCTTTTGTATCAAGCATAGTTGCTACTGGAAGCCCTAATTGCTCTCTAAGCTTTACAACGGTGTCAAATTTTAATTTGTGACCTTCGTAATCACCATGTGAAAAGTTGAAACGTGTAATATCCATACCTGCAAGCATTAATTCACGTAATACTTTTTCATCATCAGTTGAAGGCCCAAGTGTACATATGATTTTTGTTTTTCTCATGTTTTTCACTCCATTACTCTAGCTGTCTAATCTATTTTGTTTCCTTTACATCATACTGTATATAGGCCCCTATATTCAAGTGCGAATCTAGGGATTTGTTAATTTTGTAGATATTTATATAGTATGCCTAATTATTTTACATTTATTTAGTGCTTCTGTTATCTAGTTTTTTACATTTTTGTACATTTTTTATTTATTTTCTTTGTCAAATATAGTACTGTAAATATATGGAAACAACGAGATTCCTACGAAAAAAAGTGTTTTTTTTGCTTAACCAGGATACTTAGCCTAACTTTCACACCCATGTTACTCGCTTCCACTTCTCTTGAAAAACTAGATTATGCTACCTATCACAACGGGGAACGTCTTACTTTTGCAGACACTTTTAAAGATGTCAATTTCAACAAAAAAAGGGAGCTGACTAGTGCAACTCCCTTTCTTTATTCACTTTTATAAGTGCAGGTAACAGGACTTGAACCTGCATGAAGAAACCCTCAATAGAACCTGAATCTATCGCGTCTGCCATTTCCGCCATACCTGCTTATGAATGGATTGATACTTTTTATTTTAGCACTTTTTAATTCAACAAGCAAGATAGCTTTCTAAATTTTATATTTAATTTGTCATTTATTAATCAATTATTTTATTATCTTTATTTTATAGCTACCCCCATTATATAACCTACCAATATAAATCCTAGGTTCCACAGTGTAATACCACCTATAGAATAAATTGTAAAGCTCCACATTTTCATTTTTCCTGTTCCTGCTATTAAGGAAATAAGTGTCCTCGCTATAGGAATCAGTCGACTTACAAATACACCTTTATTACCATAGCGCTCAATATATCCAAAGCTTTTATCAATAGCTGGCCTAGATTTTTTATATTTCGTATAGACTTTATCCACTACCGGACTTCCTATAAAGTATCCCATTGCGTATAGACTATAACTCCCTAAGATTCCCGCTATAATAGATACCACTAAAGCATAAATAAAATTAATATCACTGGTTGCTACTAAAAAACCTGCTGCCGGCATAATAATACCTGCTGGCAACCCTGGTAAATTCAAATACTCTAAGTATACAATCACAAACAAGAAGATTATCCCATAATCTTTCATATATTGTATCACTACGTCTATGTTCTCCATCTTTTATCCTCATTATGTCTAATTTTTATTTTCCATACTCTTATTATAGATAGTTTAACCAGAATTATAATCCTATACAATATACTTTAGTAAAAAAACATTAAGAAAGCATAAAGATTGCTTCCATTTTTCTAAAGTGCTTGATATACTTATCCTATTGCATCTTTAGAATGAATGAATTAATTATTTGTGTACTAAAAGGAGTTGAACTTATGGCAATTAAAATTGTAACAGATAGTACCTCTTATATACCAGAGTCACTGGCTAAACTTTATGATATTTCTATCGTTTCACTAAACGTTATATTAGATGGTGTTAGTCACCGTGAACTAGAACTCTCAAATGACAGCTTCTATACTCAAATGGCTGCCACACGAGAAATTCCTACTTCTTCTCAGCCTATTCCTGAAGAAATGATGACAACTTTTGAGGCACTTATTAAAGAGGGCCACAGTATACTAGGAATTTTTCTCTCTTCAGAAATGAGTGGTACTTATGCAAGTGCTCACTTGATGCGTGACATTGTTCTTGAAAAATATCCTGAAGCTGACATCCACTTTTTTGACTCACTTACAAACTGCATGCAAATGGGCTTTATTGCTATTGAAGCAGCCAAAGTTGCTGCATCAGGCGCCTCTATGGAGGTAGTCCTTGAGCATTGTTCTTATGTCCGTCAAAATAGTCATTTTGTTTTCACCCCTGAAGTATTAACTTACCTACAAAAAGGTGGTCGCATTGGTGGGGCTGCAGCTCTTCTTGGTAACTTTCTTCAAATCAAGCCTATTTTAACAGTAAATATAGATGGTAAAACAGATGTTTATACCAAAGTTCGAACTAAGAAAAAAGCCGTGTCCAAACTGATTGAAATTATGCTAGCTGACATAGGTACTAAAGAAAACTTAGAAGACATCATTGTACACCATATCAATTGTGAAGAAGAAGGCCTAGCACTTGCACAGGCACTCGAGCTACACCTTGGCAAAACTGTATCCATCCAATCAATCGGTCCTGTTATTGGCCTTCATGTAGGCCCTGGTAGCCTAGGCATAGCCTACCATTATAAGACACATTAAAGATGTGTGCTTATAACTTATTAAGTATTAGTAGCCTCAATAAATAAAACGAGCTATAAAACTAGAAATTAAATTCGTTTTATAGCTCGTTTTATTTACATCAACCTTTAAATAAGAATTCGAAAGCTTTAATAATCCTATTTTAATGACATCCAACTGCATTGTACCGCCTAAATCCTCCTACAAGGATCTGTACACAACAGGTGCAGCTGGCTGTGCAAAATATAGATATAATAAGTTGGACCTTGGTACGAACAAAAAGCAGTTATTGTCCTTCTTTCTCCAAATGTAGCTCATGTATTAGTCAACAACTTTGGCATTGCTGGTATTCAAACTGTAGAAGATGCCTGTCATGTACATGGCTTAGATGTTGAAGTGCTCCTTTCCAAACTTCAAACTTAAACTTTCTTTATTTTTTTAATAGGTATAACCTATTCTATTATTTATATCTTTGTATTTACTTTGCGACTTTTCCTTCTCTTAACTTAACAAAAGCTACCCATAGTAAACTTGCTATAAAAATCCCCATTGTATCTACACTTAAATCCAGTATATCCATTGAACGACTTGATGCAAAAAGTTGCATAAACTCTGTAGACCCTGCAAATACAAAAAGACAGGCTACTGCATAATACCATACAGGTAACTTTTTATTGTTCATTAGATATTCTAAGTAATATACCCCTGTAAGTACAAAGAACATGCCAAAATGCACAACTTTATCTAGTCCTGGTATACCTACTTGTGGCACACTCTCTCCAGGCATTAAAATACCTATCAGAATCAATATGACTACACCCATTGTAAACTTATAACGGATTACTTTACTTTCACATTTTTTCAACATCTTATTCCCCCTCTAACTTTGCTACTTCTATTGTAAAGGGAGGCTGTCCATTTCGCAACTCCTATTCTCATTTTCGTAGCTTGCAACAAGCTCCGCACTTACTTTAAATAAGTCTCCATCTATTTCTATTGCAAGACTGCCTTGTTGAATCTCTACCAAGCTCTGCTTTAGACATATTTTTAAAGACAAAAAGGCTACGTCCTTTGTCCCTATCTTATTTCTTAGCTCTATATTTTGTTCTTCATACTCACCCAAATATGTTGTGTCACTAGAATTAACTCTATAACCGGTTTGTAAGAAGAAATGTTTTAAATAATAAGACTTAACTGTAGGTTCTTCTGCCAATTCTATATAAAGTGGTTCATTGGTATTGTATTTATCTATATTATGATAAATTTCATTTCTAGCTTCATTTGCGACATCTGCACCAAAGCTAAGTCTCGCAATTTCATCAGTACTCTCACTTTTTGCTGAAAGCATAATAATTGGCACATTATACTTTTGTCTCATCTTATAAGCTGTGGACATACCATCTAACTTAGGCATCATAATATCTAATACAACAAGATGTACTGTCTCCACATCGAGTAATTTTAGACATTGCTCCCCGTCATAAGCTTTCAAAACACGATAACCTTCTTGTAATAAGTAAATCTCTATCGCTTCAACAATTTTCTCATCATCATCACATACTAAAATCGTCTCATTCACTTTAATTTCCCCTTACCCTACTTTTTTCTTCAATTATATCTTATAGGCTGTTTATTTAAAACATTTAGGAGCATATCTTAATATTACACTTTCTTTCTTAAAATTTTTTCTCTTTATTTCTTAAGCTTTTCTTCATAATTGAGTATCTATTTGTTTGCTTTACTCCTATCTAAGCTAACAGGAGTTTGACTCCTTACATCACAAAAGG
>NZ_JAVVQU010000013.1:0-50014 GCF_036655075.1 Niameybacter sp.
TGAAGATCTTTTCTATCAGCTCATTTTGAAACTAGCTTCATTAGATGAGATTAAGGTGTCCAAACAGTTTATCTCCAAGAGGGCTGTGTCCTACAAAAATATAAAAAGCGAAAAGGGATCACGATTTCAATAGATTTTTAAGACGTGGTAAAAACATTTGCATCCATTAAAAACAGCCTAAAATTTCATAATAAGAAGCTTAGGCTTATTAAAGTGCATCAAAAAACCTAGAAATTCCTATAAAACTTAAATACATAAAGATAAGTCTAAAAATATATGCAAAAAAGAGGTGCCACAAAACTAGTTACCTAGTTTTGCGACACCCCCATCTTTTTCTTATATTTTATTCATTAATTGGTTTCATTGTTGGGAATAATAGTACGTCACGGATTGAATAAGAATCAGTAAGAAGCATTACTAAACGGTCAATACCAATACCTAAACCACCTGTTGGAGGCATACCATATTCAAGCGCTGTAAGGAAATCTTCATCCATCTCAGTTGCTTCATCATCACCAGCTGCACGAAGTTCTTCTTGGTGCATAAAACGTCCTCTTTGATCAATTGGATCATTAAGTTCCGAGAATGCATTTGCATGCTCACGGCCTACGATGAATAACTCAAATCGCTCTGTGTACTCAGGATCTGTAGGTTTACGTTTTGAAAGTGGTGAAATTTCTACAGGATGTTCTGTAATGAACGTTGGTTGGATAAGATGTTCTTCTACATAATGTTCGAAGAATAAGTTAAGAATCTCACCTTTGCCATGACGTTCTTCAAATGCAATGTGATGTTCTTTAGCAACTGCACGTGCTTCTTCAACATCTTTAATTGCTCTAAAATCAACATTTGCATATTGTTTAACTGCATCTACCATTGATAGACGTGCAAATGGTTTTTCAAGGTCAATTGTTACGCCATTGTATTCTACAACAGCAGTGCCTTTAACAGCTACTGCTACGTGTCTGATTAATTCTTCTGTAAGATTCATAATATCTTCGTAGTCAGCATATGCTTGGTAAAGTTCAAGAAGTGTAAACTCTGGGTTATGTCTTACAGACATACCTTCGTTACGGAATACACGACCAATTTCATAAACTCTATCAAATCCACCTACGATTAAACGTTTAAGGTGAAGTTCAAGTGCAATACGCATGTACATATCAATATCTAAGGCATTGTGGTGTGTAATGAATGGACGAGCCGCAGCACCACCTGCAATAGAATGAAGTACTGGTGTTTCAACTTCTAAGAAGCTTTTTTGATCAAGGAAGCTACGGATTTCACGGATAATCATAGAACGTTTAATAAATGCATCTTTTACTTCTGGGTTTACAATAAGATCAAGGTAACGTTGTCTATAACGCACTTCGGTATCTTTTAATCCATGATACTTTTCTGGAAGAATTTGAAGACTCTTCGCTAAAAGGGTCACTTTGTGTGCACGCACAGAAATCTCACCCTTTTGTGTTCTAAATACAAGACCTGTAATCCCTACAAGATCACCCATATCATATTTTTTAAACTCTGCGTAATCTTCTTCACCAAGTTCATCTTTTCTTACATAAGATTGGATACGACCTTGTTGATCTTGGATATGGATGAATGATGCTTTACCCATATCTCTCTTAGCCATAATACGACCAGCGATTGTTACGTCCTTGCCTTCCATTTCATCAAAGTTTGCAATAACATCTTGGCTATGTGCATCTACATCAAACTTTGTAATATGGAATGGATCTTTACCTTTTTCTTGTAAATCTTTTAATTTATCGTGACGCACTTTAATAAGTTCGTTTACATTAATATTTTGCTCTACTGAATTTTGTTCTATTTCTGACAAAATCTTTCCTCCTCCGTGCTTCAACTTAATCTTTAGTTAGTTGATATAGCTAAAATTGTATAACGATCTGTTCCAAACTCTGTTTCAACAACGATTTCGTCTCCTACTTGGCGACTAATAAGTGCTGCACCAACTGGTGACTCATTTGAGATTTTACCATTCACTGGATCTGCTTCTGTAGATCCTACAATAAGATACTCTACATCTTCTTTAAATGTATGGTCATGTAACTTCACTTTATGTCCTGGCTTAACTTTATCAGCCGTTCCTTCATCATCTGCATCAATTACAACAACGTTTTTGAGCATTTTTTCGATTTCAACAATACGAGATTCAATCTCTGCTTGTCTATCTTTTGCTGCATCGTATTCCGCATTTTCAGATAGATCACCTTGTGCTCTAGCTTCTTTTAATTCAATAGCTACGTTATTACGTTCAACTGTTTTGAGATTTTCAAGTTCTTTTTCTAAAGCTTTAATCCCCTCATATGTGAGTAATATTTGTTTCTCTGCCATTTTAAAATACTCCCTTTCTAAAGCGCATTCAACTATTAATTTTAAAATTATAACCCACTCTAAGCTAGATGTCAACTTATGCGCCTAGTGTGCACACCTATTATGCCTATGTTTAGATTTTTAAATTCACGTTTTAAAGTACGATCTGCGAAGCCTTGTACCTTCAATATCATGTGTAAAATTGCAAGTTCCGTCAATTGACCTTCCCATACTATATCAAAATCATACCATATGCTAGGGAGTGTACCTCTTAGTTGATCCATGTGTCTTTCAACCTTATTTTTATAATCAATATAAATGGCCTTTGGACTGCACCACTTTGCATATACACCTTTTAATTTCAAGTCAAATATAATATTCATCTTATTTAATAAGGCTTCATTTGGCTTAACCACCCTTACCTTTAATCTTTTCTTTTGATGTAAAGCAAGCACAACCTCTTTATAAGTTAAAGGTTGTTCTGCAAACAAAGTTAGGTCTGTTATATCATCCATTACACTTCTTATTACGTCAAGTGTCTCTCCCATGTCACCGGCAATAATACCTATCTTAGCATTCAGCATATTTTCAGGGATGAGTTTATACTTTGCTATATATTTTAGTATATAATAGGAAGTTAAAGGTAAAAGTTCTTGTCCACCCATTGTACAAATTTCTTCAAATGGATGACTTGCCTTATCTATTCCCTGGATATAGGCATATTCCACATCTCTTTCTAAAAGTTGGTTTTCTAAGTGATTCCAGTTTTTGGGTGTGAATTGTTGGTAGGAACATTCTACTATAACTTTAAAGCTTTCTACTGCTCCATACCATATGGAGTCAATGGTTATTTTGGGATATAATCCTTTAAACAGCCTATCTTTAGATACTATTATATTATTCTCATTAAAATATATACATGCAAATTTACGCATCTCTTGTCCCCCTAGAAACTTTTACTCATATGTATTCTCTAAGGACATTTATTAGACCATTTTTAACGATTTTTTAGTTCTTCACTTAGCTCATCTAATAAATATTTTATATCATCTAAAGTCTCTACTTTTGTTAAGTGTCTTCTAAATTCTGTCGCACCATGAAGCCCTTTTACATAAGCTGTTAGATGGCTTCTCATCTCTCTAATCCCAATAAAGTCACCTTTGTGTGCGCTTAACATCTCAGCATGTCTTAGAATAATTGGAATACGTTCTTCTAGTGTTGGCTCTGGTAGCACTTCGCCTGTTTGTAAGTAATGCACGATACGTTTGAATATCCAAGGGTTACCTTGTGCTGCACGTCCAATCAAGACAGCATCGCAACCTGTTTGCTCCATCATACGCTTAGCATCTTCTGGTGTACGAATATCTCCATTCCCGACTACAGGGATTTGAATAGATTCTTTAACCCTTTTAATAATATCCCAATCTGCTTCTCCACTATAAAATTGCTCTCTTGTGCGCCCATGAATAGTCAACAGACTCGCACCTGCTTGTTCAATAATCTTGGCTACTTCTATAGCATTAATAGAGTCATCATCGAACCCTTTTCTAATCTTAATAGTGAGTGGCTTATCAATAGCATGTGCTACTGCATAGACAATCTCACCAACGAGTTCTGGATTTTTGAGTAGGGCAGAGCCTTCTCCATTTTTAGTAATTTTAGGTGCTGGACACCCCATATTAATATCTATGAAGTCCACATCACTTTCGCAGACTATCTTAGCCATATCACTTAATATCTTTGGATCACTTCCAAAGAGTTGTGCACCTACTGGATGTTCTTGCTCCTCTACACTTAGAAGGAGTTTTGACCTCTCACTATCATAGAACAAACCTTTTGCACTTACCATTTCTGTATAAACCATTCCTGCACCAAACTCTTTACAAATGAGCCTAAACGGTAAATCTGTAATGCCTGCCATCGGTGCTAGAAACACATCATTTGGTGTTACTACATTTTTAAATTTCAATTAAATCATCCTATCTATTCTTTTTGTAAATTATATTAAGTCCTTTTAATGTCAATAAGCCATCATAATAGTCAATAGCATCTGTACCATCTTGAATAATCTTTGCATAGCCACCCGTTGCAATAACCTTCATATCAGGTGCTTGTAATTCTTTTTTCACTTGCTTCACAATATATTCTACTTGTCCAATATATCCATATACAAGCCCTGTTTGCATACTGGTAATCGTATTTTTTGCGTCCAATATATTTTTTGTTTTTTTGATTTCTATATGAGGAAGTTGTGCCGCCCTATGCCACATAGCATCTGCACAAATGCGTATTCCCGGAGATGTAATAGCAGCTATCAGCTCTCCTTTATCATTAACCACATCATAAGTGGTAGCTGTACCAAAATCAATGGCAATACATGGTCCACCTATTTTTTCATAGGCAGCAACACAGTTTGCAATTCTATCTGCACCCATTTCTCTTGGATTATCTGTTCGAATAGCCAACCCTGTTTTAAGGCCTGGCCCTACAATCATCGGTTTTAAATTGAAATAACGTTTAATACTATTGGTTAAAGAGTACATGATATCTGGCACAACAGATGCAAGAATTACATCTTTGACATCTTTCACTTGAATACCCTTTTGTTGCAACATCCCTGTAATGGTTACACCATATTCATCTGATGTTCTAGGTACTTGCGTTGTAAGCCTAAAGCTTGTAAGCAACTTATCACCTTCCATGATACCAAGTACAATATTAGTATTCCCCACATCCATCACTAAAAGCATAGATTTCCTCCTAGTCTAATAACGCTTGTGCAAAGACTTTTCCTTCTAAACCATATTTTTTCTCAATTATTTCTAGTAATTCTTCACCTGATTTACCTTGAGTTTGGAGAAGAACAATCTCTTTTACGATTTGTCCCTTTTCGCTGCGGTAAATCATATACCATAGTTGTAGAGACTTGAGTAATTCTGCTTTTTCTTGTTGTAACTTTTTGATTTCTAATGCTGCACCTATTTCGTCTATAAATATGTCTGCATCTGCTGTTTGTTCAATAAAGATTTGACCTTCTTCGTTAAATCCTACAGAGATAATGGCATTCACCTTCTCTGCAATGGCTGCAATAGCTTCTGTTAATTCTTCTTTGATTTCACTTGGAATGTCATTAAAGTTTGGTTCAAAATAATATTTATGATTATAAGGTGATACACTAAGTATAATTTGTTTTTCCATTTTCAAGCTCCTTTTTATATATAGCCATACAGGCCTCTTACTGAAACCTCTCCAGCTAAAATGTATTCATATACTCCATCTGAGTTTTCAACTACCAGTCTACCTTCTACATCAATATCTTTAACAACACCTGTAAAACTGTAGGTACTGCCTAGTATTTGCACCTCTTGATTCATATTCATACATCTTGTCTTATAGGTCTTAAGAATAGGTTCTAAAGATAAGACTTCCTTATACAGTATATAATAACCTTCTAAATGTTCAAGTAAACACTTGATAATAGTTTCTCTCACGTAAGTTTCTTTACCTTCTAAATATAATGAAGTTGCATAAGGTAAGTCATCAGGAAATTTTTTACTATTAACATTAATCCCTACGCCTATAATAACGGCTGTTTCATCTCCCACTTTTACAAGCTCACATAAAATACCACATACTTTCTTGCCATTTACAACAAGGTCATTTGGCCACTTAATCATAGTGTCAAGTCCTGTTACATCCCTAAGCACTTCGCATATAGCCAGACCCGCCAAAAGTGTAATCTGAGGTATTTTATCCATTGAAATGGCTGGCTTAACAAGAATGCTCATCCATATTCCATCTTCTTTAGGCGATTCCCACACTTTTCCCTGTCTTCCCTTACCTTTTGTCTGTTGGTCTGCAATGACTACACTACCCTCTTTTGCCCCTTCTTTTGCCCATACTTTTAATCTTGTATTCGTAGAATCTGTCTCTTCATAGTAAGCTATTTCTTTTCCTAGCCATACTGTATCGCATGCTTTGATTCTCTTAATCTCCATCTTTTGTCTCCCACACATTTTTTCTAAGCTCTATTATAACATAAGTTTTGTTTATAAAAAAAGCTTAGGACTAAGTCCTAAGCTTTTTATTAAATCTCTTCCTGATCTGACTCTTCTATCTCTGTATAACTTGCTTCATCTAGCTTAGTTTCTTCATCAAAGAAAGCTTTTGTCTCTTTTTCTGCTTCTTCAAAGTTAAAGATACTTTGTTCATCAGCTTTTTCCATGTTGATTTCTTCACCACGCATAATTTTTCTAAATTCATGACCTGTGATTTTTTCTTTAATCATAAGAATTTCAGCAGCTCTATTTAAGATATCAATATGCTCAGTAAGCAATTGTTTAGCTTTTTCATAAGCATCTTCTACGATTGTACGAATATGGTGGTCAATAGCTGTTGCTACATCTTCACTATAGTTACGTTGATGTGAGAAGTCACGTCCTAAGAACACTTCTTCTTGCTCATCTCCAAATTTAATTGGACCAAGCTCACTCATACCGTATTTCGTTACCATATCACGTGCAATTTGTGTAGCACGCTCAATATCGTTAGATGCACCTGTTGTAATATCACCAAAAGTAATAGCCTCTGCTGCACGACCTCCTAATAGAGATACGATTTCATCTAACATAGAAGCTTTTGTTCTATAGAGTCTATCTTCTCTAGGAAGTGGCATTGTATAGCCACCTGCAAAACCAGTTGGAATAATAGATACACTGTGTACTGGATCAATATCTTCTAATAACTCATGGATCAGTGCATGCCCAACCTCATGGAATGCAGTAATGCGTTTTTCTTTTTCTGTAACAACATGACTTTTCTTTTCTGTACCAACTGCAATTTTGATAAATGCCTTTTGTACTTCTTCCATATCGATAGCACGTTTATTATGACGTGCTGTAAGTAATGCTGCTTCATTCATTAAGTTAGCAAGATCCGCACCCGTAAACCCTGGTGTTGTACGTGCTACAACTTTAAGATCAATATCCTCATTGAGTGGTTTACCTTTCGCGTGAACTTTAAGAATTGCTTCACGTCCTTTAACGTCTGGTCTACCCACTACCACTTGTCTATCAAAACGACCTGGACGAAGAAGTGCTGGGTCAAGAATGTCTGCACGGTTAGTTGCAGCAATAATAATAACCCCTTCATTCACACCAAATCCATCCATCTCAACAAGTAATTGGTTTAATGTTTGTTCTCTTTCATCATGTCCGCCACCAAGACCTGCGCCACGTTTTCTACCTACTGCATCAATTTCATCGATGAATACAATAGCTGGTGCATTCTTTTTAGCTTGCTCAAATAAGTCACGTACACGTGATGCTCCAACCCCAACAAACATTTCTACGAAGTCAGAACCTGAAATGCTAAAGAATGGTACTTGTGCTTCACCGGCTACTGCTTTAGCAAGAAGTGTTTTACCTGTTCCTGGAGGTCCTACAAGTAATATACCTTTTGGTATTTTAGCACCAATTTCAGTATACTTTCTAGGATTTTTAAGGAAGTCAACAAGTTCAGAAACCTCTTCTTTTTCTTCATCTAATCCAGCAACATCTTTAAATGTAGTGGACCCTTTATCATCTACAGTCATCTTTGCTTTGCTCTTACCAAATGACATCACGCCACGGCCACCGCCGCCACCGCCACCTTGCATTTGTTGCATAAAGAATACCATAATGAAGATAAACATACCAACTGTAATCACAATTTGGAAGATTGGCCAGAACATACTTTGTTGTTGTACATAGCTATCAATTTTCATATTACTAATAACTTCAGTTGGCAATGTTCTTAAGTACTGCGCAAATTCACTTTGGACTACTGGAAGAGTGGACTCCTCTTCTGAACCTTTAAGTGTGAAGCTTACATAAGCTATATCATCACCTGATAGTCTAATATCTAATTTATCTACATTACCAGTTGATAAGTTAGTCATTAATTGACCTAGTGATAATTGCTCTTTAGGCGCAAAATTTTGGTTTGCTCCAAATAATATCGCAACGAGAAGTATGCCTACAACAATAAGGTATAGCATACCACCTTTCATTTTACCTTTCATTTTTCACTCCTCCTTCCTGGGTTAAACCCGGCGCTTATTCTCCTTTGTTGATTGCAATGTAAGGAAGGTTTCTATAAAGTTGATGATAATCAAGACCGTAACCTATAACAAAGCTATCTGGTATGGTAAACCCAACATAGTCTACCTCTACATCTACTACACGTTGATCAGGTTTATCTAATAAAGTACAGATTTTAATACTACTTGGGTTTCTACCCTCTAAGACATTTTTCAAATAACTAAGTGTACGACCTGAATCAATAATATCTTCTACAATTAATACATCTTTGCCATCAATTGGCTCATCTAAATCCTTGATAATCTTTACAATGCCTGAGCTTTTATACTCATCCCCATAACTAGATACTGCCATGAATTCCATCTTCATCGGTACAGTAACACGCTTTGCAAGGTCAGTCATAAACATAACGCCGCCTTTAAGCACACAAAGCATTATGATTTCTTTCCCTTCATAATCTTTTGATATTTGCGCTCCTAATTCCTCTATTCTTCTTTGAAGATCCTGTTCTGCTATGAGCGTTTCTAATTTCAACATAATCCCTCCTGAGCTTTTGCTATTTAATAACTTTGATTTCTAGTATATTTTTAGTCAGATCCGTGACAAAATACTGAGTATTTAGTCTAGAATCTATAACCCATACGACCTCTTGTCTATCCGCTATAATAGGATACGAGTCTCTTAGATACTGTGGAATTTTTTCATCAATGTAAAATTTCTTCAGTTTTTTAGACCCATTTTTTAAAACGATGTAGTCGTTTACTTGCCTTGTACGCAAGCATAGTCTGTCTTTTATTTTATCATAATCAATATATTTAGTATACATATTTTGTTGGGTTTGTTCAAATGTTTTCCGCCCTACAAGTTCTAGATGAATGATACTATCTAAATCCTCTATCTTATTTATACCCATTTGTAGGGGATACTCATAATTAGAAATTCCTCCCTTAATTTGATAAGCAATAATAGCCTTTTCATAATTCTTATATGCTACTAATTGATTAGGCAAAGTTATTTTTTTTCCATTTTGCATATGCAGTAAAGCAATCAATTGCTCAACATGTTTTAAACTTATATCTTTACTATGCCCCATTAAAATAGATACACACTTAAAAAGAATTCTCTTTTGAATGTAAATTTTTTCTTTTAAAAGGCGTTGAATGTCTACCTCTACTTGTTGGATGCCTAGTTGGATTATTTGATTAAAAATGCTCTCTACATAACTCGCTAAAAATTCTTCCTGCTCTTGATAAATCTGACTATGTTCAAATAAATTTTCCACAATATTAGGATTAATCTTGTGTTGAATGTACGGGATACATTCTAGTCTTACTTTGTTACGCGTATAAATCGTCTCATAATTAGTATAGTCATTTTTATACTCTATGCTATTTATTTTGCAGTATTGCTCAATTTCTTGTCTTGTTAAGCATAAAATGGGTCGAATGATATTGCTTCTCTTAGGCATAATACCACCAAGCCCTTTAATGTCCGTACCTCTTAGAAACCGCATAATAAGCGTTTCTGCTTGATCATTAGTATTGTGTGCTGTAGCAATTTTATCATTTTGATTTGTTAAAGATATAAAGAAATTGTATCTTTCTAACCTTCCAACTTCTTCCTCACTCATTTTCTTTTCTTTTGCTAACACTTTTACATCACAATGATGAATATAACAAGGTATGTCCCACGCTCTCGCTATCCTTTCAACATAGTCTCTATCTTCATCTGCTTCTTGCCTTATTCCATGATGTATATGTGCTACCTTTAAGTTAATATGATAATACGCTTTATAACGATTTAAAAAGTACAAAAGCATCATAGAGTCTGCACCACCGGATACACCAACAACCACTGTATCACCTGGACTCAAGAGCTTTTTTTCTTCAATGTAGCGTTTAACCTTTTCTTCTATTTTATTAACCATATTTCTTCCTCTTTTGATTTCGCCTTTGATTTTACTTTTTATGTGTATTACACCATATGTGAAATCAAAATACAATAAAAAAAGGCATATTTAGCATACACCTTAAAATTTCAATACAATTCCTATAGTGCTCACCAAAATGAGTAGCTCTATACTTCCAAAGAAAAAGCTATCTATCCATTTTATACAATTTTTCTACTCATATTCCCTCCTACTAAACACTTGTGTTTAAAGTATGCCATAATACTAGGGAAATATTCATATTCACTCACATTTTAGTGTTCTTTCCAAACGCGTGCCACTACAATCGTCATATCATCTCCTGATTTAACACCTAATAAGGATTTGCTTTTACTCATTAGATAATCTGCCATATATTGAGGTGCTTGTCCCTTACATTCCAAAATAAAGTGTTTAAATGTTTTTTCATTGCCCACTATATCGCCTGACGCTTCTAACATACCATCACTAATCATAATGATCATATCCCCTTCATGTAGCTGCACTTGCTTGACCTCTAAATCCACCTCTTTAACAATTCCTATCGGCAGACTGTTCATTCTAATAGGTACAACTTCACCATTATGCAAAATAAAACTTGTTGCAGCACCTGCCTTGAGAAACTCTGCAACACCTGTCTTTCTATCAACAAGTGTAATATCAATAGTAGAAAAGACTTCATCGTCATCATTCAAAATAAGTGCTGAATTAATCATTCTCACCGCCAAATCTCTTCTAAAACCTGACTCCATGAAATCTTCTAGCATTTCTATTGTTGCAGCACTTTCATCATAAGCGACTCTTCCACTTCCCATACCGTCTGCTAAAGCAAGTAAGTATTGGTCATCTCCCACTTCCATAAAGGTATAGACATCTCCACTTATTTCTTCTTTTGCGCAGATTGCATAGCCAGCCGTTACCCTATATGTATTTTTTATTTTCCATTTATACTCATAAGTTTCTTTGCCACTTACCATGCTTTCTAGAGACACTTTATAGCCTAATAGTTCATCTATTATTTCTGCCATAACATCTGCATACTGTATATCCTGTTCACTTGTATAAATTTCTATAGAATGTATTTTCCCTTTATTCTCAAGCACCATCACATCTCTTAGTTGAATACCTTTCGCAAGTAGGGCTTCCTTTAAAAGACTCTCTTCTTCTTTATTAAAGTAGATTTCTTTTTCTATTTCTTGTACCAAACCATCTAATGTGGTTGAAACCGCTTTAAGTTGCTCGGCTAGGAGTGCTCTATTTTCTATAAATTTATTTTGCCACATCATGTTTTGCCTAAGCATGTCCATCTTAAAACTCATAACATAAGCAAAATTAGCTGCATTAGGGCAATGTTCCTTAAAAAGTGGTGGAATACTTGCTTCTGTAATAAACCCTTTTTCTTTAAAAGCATCTATCATTTCATACGCATGCATATAGGTCGTCTTCAAATCTTGTACCCAACAAAAATGTTTCATAGAACAATCTATACAAAGTTTCTCACCAGTATCTTCTATAATATTTTTAATGTCCTTAGGTGCAAACTCCATCTTTTTAGTATGTATCTTTTGAAAACTATTACCCAATTGTTCGAATCCTCTTATAATATGTTTAAGCCTATTAGTCATAATACGTTGTATACGCTGTAAATGTAATTGCTCGTCATACTCTTTGCTCTTTTCTAAGAACCATCCTGAAATACCAAAGTAAGACTTAGGAATAATAAAACTAATCAATCCACTAATAACATAAGCGCCTATTAAACTCCACTCCATGTTTCCGCCATTAAACATGGAAAAGCCTACTAGTTGTCCAATCAATCCACCTAGTATGACACCCCATCTACCCGTTGGCAAAAAAATTCCACCTACTAATCCACTTAATGCATAGATACCTACAAAATTAGGTGAAACATATCCAATTACTACAAGCAAACTACTTATTACAATCCCCATAGTAACCCCTATATTAATACCGCCCAAATAAGTCACGCCTATGAGTACAATATAGGTAAGTATATCTCTAAAATAAATCTCCTTACACAAAGGAACTGTCATATAAAAGTCAACCGTTCCCGCCACTGCTAATGCAAACATCAGAATAATGCTAATGCTTTCTTTACCAGTCAACGGGGTCTGCCTATATTGCAAGACCACATCGGTTCCACAAGCAAAAATATACATTAAAGCGCCTCCCACCAATGCTTCTACAATACAAATCGCAAAAGTATATGGGTTTATGCCTTGTATGAATGCACTCAACAAATCTACAGCTAAAATACTCACTGTAGTACTTATAAGTTGGTTTTTCAACGTACACTCCTTGCCATTAAACTCTAACCATTTACGCCCAAGACTTATTAAGACAATCATCAACACATACTTAAGTGTTCCTACGTTAAATTGCATCAACGAAAAAATCCCTACTATTGCAAAGGGTACTGTCCATTTTCGTATTTCTTGTTTTTCATACAAACTTCCTATATAGGCAATGCCTACTGTATAAAAACATTCATAAAATCCGACGCGGGCAAAAGCAAAAGACATTAAAACCAATAAAATTTCTGGTATTTTCACCTTTAAAGCAGCTACATTCTTTTCCTTTGTATTTACACTACTCATTTATCTCCCCCCTACACAATGTCCATTATAGAAGAGCATATTTGAAATATTTGTAAATAACTAGTATAGAGTACAAAAAAGTTTTAGACAAATTCAGCTAACCATCTAACACATTTAGGAGTTATATCCTAAAATATTATAGTATAATCTTGTTTTAGGTTTTGAGCTAAGAGGAATGTTGTAACCTCTTATCCCACCCTCTACCGAATGTTGGGCTACCAATACCTCTTTTGTCAGACTACTATCATTTTCATCTTTAATAATTTGTATAACAATCATACTATGCGTAGTCTTTTCCAAATCACCGAGTTGTACAATATCTCCTATTTGCAAACTTTCAAGTGTGCCAAGCTTCGCTACTAATCCAAACCCTGTATTGCTTATCATATAATCTTTAAGTGCGCTCGCACTTGTAAAACTAGGTGTCCGATAATAATCTGAGTACCAATACCACTTTTCACTTACATACTTACCTTGATGGTCAAAAGGTATTTCACCTGCGAATAAGCACTGTGAAATAAAATTCGTACAATCTCCGCCATATTCCTCATAGTTTTTCCATTCCTGTGTATTAGGTGTTAATGCATATTTCTTTGCATAGGCAACAGCTTTCTCCCTCATATATTGACCTTTAGGTTGCACCTTTTCTTCTCTACTAGCTAAAATCCATCTCTTTCTCCTCTTAGTTTTACGCTTAACGCCTTTTACCTTATCTTTTTCACTATTTATTGGTGCTTTAAATTCACTAAGATACCGATCTTCTTCTATTCGCCATACACTACCTTCTTTTACTAGCACAAAAAAGTGCTCCAAGTTTTTCATTATAGTAAGTGTATCTATTCCTTTGTATTTTATTTTCAAATCTACACCTACATGCACCTGACATTGCTTACCTATATTATGGATCATCCTCCATTTAACATCCACTTCTGGGTCATCAAACATCAAATGGCTGCCTACTTGCGCATAACACGCTATTTCATTTTTTAAAGCTACTTCTTCTTGAATAAAACTGTAATTCCCCTTTAAGTTATAAGCAAAATAATCTTTATATAGATATGGATTATACTGTTGATTGCCTAACATTTTATAGTGTATTTCCATATACTTTGTAATGGTCTCTTTAACTTGTTCTACTTCTTCTTTCATTTTTCCACCCCCTTAATATCTTATACAAGTGAAATATACTTTATGACCTCCTTTGTTTTATGGTACAATACAAACATACTACTTATTTAAAGGAGATTATTATGGAAAACAAAGTTATTGCTATTGTTGATGGTCGTGAAATTAATGAAAGTCATCTTGTGAGTCTTGTACACAGTTTAGGACAAAACGCAGCAAGATTTGCATCAGAAGATGGGCGTCAAAAACTTATTGAAGAACTTGTTACTCAAGAGCTCTTTTACTCAGATGCTATGGAAAATGGTTTAAATAAAGATGAAGAATTTATCACTGCAGCTGAAAATATGTACAGCAACCTTTTAAAACAATATGCGCTTAGCAAATTATTAGGTACAGTATCTGTTTCAGATGAAGAAGCTTTAGAATACTTCAACAACCACAAAGATACTTTCCGCGCTGCAGCAACTGCTCGTGCACAACACATTTTAGTAGATTCTAAAGAAAAAGCTGAAGAAATCTTAGCTGAAATCAATGCTGGTCTTACTTTTGAAGATGCTGCTAAACAATACTCAAGCTGTCCTTCTAGCGAACGTGGCGGAGATCTTGGCGAGTTTGGTAGAGGTCAAATGGTTCCTGAATTCGAAAATGCTGTTTTTAGCATGGAAGTAGATGAAGTAAGTGCACCCGTTCAAACTCAATTCGGTTACCACATCATCAAGCTTGTTTCAATCAACAGCGGTGCTGAACCTGAATTTGAAGCAACTAAAGATCAAGTAAAACAATTCTTAATGTCAGCAAAACACAATGACATCTATACTGCAAAACAAGCTGAACTTAAAGCAAAATACACAGTAGAAATGAAATAATAACAACAATCAAAAGGAACAGCGCTTAGGTCTGTTCCTTTTTTATTGTCCAAATCAGCTTTACTTATTCTTTTGAACGAGTATACCTACTATTCCAGATGGTAACACTAAAAAAAATCAATGGAATAATTGAGGCAAAATAACAATGAATACAGCTACACCATTTACCTATTGAAAGTGTCTCACGCATTATAAGAGAAGGGTTAGACCATGGGCTTTACACCCGTGGTTCAGGTGGTAACTATCCAAGAAATGTAGCTATGTCCCCTCTATCTGGCTTATGTCCCGAGGAGCCCTTTAACTTAGTCCCCTAGGCGGTGGATTAGGCAAGAATCCAAAATGCGGACTACTCTATCCTCACCTCATACCCGCGTCTCATGTAATCTATGCTATAGAGGCCTTACTCCAACTCTTTCAAACAGAAGGTAACTATGAAAATCATTCAAAGGCTCGTGTTCGTTATATGATTGATCAATTAGGCGAAGAAGGTTTTATGACTGCTTATACCCATTATTCCAATACACTAAAGCAAAATCCTGAACTAGAACTTTTTCCACCTATTTCTATACAATCTACTCACCACTGGACATCTACATTTACTCACCTCCGCCTTTTCAGTGAAAAAGAACCTGGTCACTACAGCGTTTACTACCAACCCACTGGTGGCCACTTACCTCTAGATAAGTTATCCGCTATCCTTAATCTGCTCTATGCTATGCCTCATGTTCAAGTACGCCTTAACAACATTAAAGCGTTACCTCCCTATTTAATTCTTCTTCATTGCACACGAAAAAGGTCAGGTTATGAAATCATAACCTGACCTTTTAAAAATAAAATGGTCGCTATAGGGCTCGAACCTATGACCCCCTGCTTGTAAGGCAGGTGCTCTCCCAGCTGAGCTAAGCGACCAAAGTAGCGGAAGACGGATTTGAACCGCCGACACCATGGGTATGAACCATGTGCTCTAGCCAACTGAGCTATTCCGCCATATTCTATTGTTTTGAGGCTTGTCCTCAAGTACTTCTATAGTATATCCTATTACTTGTCATAATGCAAGTAGTTTCTCAACTTTTTTTAGATTTTTACAGTTTTTACTTTATAAAACAGACCTACACACTTCTACGAGAGAGTATGTAGGTCTGTTTTACTTTTATTCTAGGTTTTTAAACGTTTTCTTATAGAAAATCCCAAAACAAATAAGGGTTGTTAAGCCCGCTAGAATATCTGCTACTGGCTCTGCCATAAATACACCTGCTAATTGATTTTCCATCAAGAGTGGTAATATAAATACAAGAGGGATTAATAAAATAATTTTTCTAAGGAGTGCTAAGAACAATGAAATTTTAGCTTGCCCCAATGCTAAGAACGTTTGTTGGCAAGCTGTCTGTGCACCCATCATAAATAGTCCAGCAAAGAAGATTCTCATACTCCAAGTAGTCATATCCATAACCTCTGGTGTGCTGTTGAAAAGTTTTACTAGAATCTCTGGCACAAACATAATAAGAAGCCACATCAATCCTGTAAAAGCTAAACAGCTTGCAAGCGTTAACTTGAAGGTTTTCTTTACCCTATCAAACTGCTTTGCACCATAGTTATAACTAATAATAGGTTGAGCACCTTGTGTTAACCCAAACATTGGAAGACTTACAATTTGCATAATACTTCCCATAATAGTCATAGAACCAATAGCCAAGTTACCTACACCATCACCTAATAGATTTCCATATGTAAGTAACTGATTATTTAAGCTAATAAGCACTAAGCTTTCTGTAGATTGCATAATAAAAGGTGAAATACCTAAAGACATAATTTTAAGTCCTACAGACATATTAGGTACTAAGTATTCTTTTCTTATCTTAATTGTACTTTTTTTTCCTACTAATTCATTTAATAAGGTATTTTTAAATTGTTTTTCTTTCCCAAAAAAGAAGTAGATGACCCATAAAGCTGACACACATTGTGCTAAAATAGTGGCTAATGCAGCTCCCTGTACACCCATTCCAAATCCAAAGATGAAAATAGGGTCTAAAACAATATTGATAACAGCTCCTAGCAGAACCGTACACATACCAATTTTCGCGAAACCTTGTGTGTTAATAAAAGAGTTCATACCAAGCGCTAGCTGTACTGCAATTGTTCCTATTAAGTAAATAGTTAAATACTGTGTTGCATAACCAATAGTCGCTTCACTCGCTCCAAATGCCCATAAAATAGGCTCTTGAAACATAAGTAATACAGCCATCAATAAAGCACCTACTATAATCAGCATAGAAAAGCTTGTGGTCATAATTTGTTCTGCACCATCTTTATTTTTTTCACCTAGCTTAATAGCTACAAGTGGTGCTCCCCCCATACCTACAAGGGCGCTAAATGCAGATACAATAATAATAACTGGGAATGCTATCCCTACCCCTGCCATAGCATTACTATCTGGAAGTCTACCAATATACATTCTATCTACAATGTTATAGAGTACATTGACAAGTTGTGCAATAATCGCAGGCAATGCAAGTTTAAAGAGTAGTCCTCCAACATTATCTTTACCTAAATCTGTTGTTTTTTGTTTCACTTTATACACTCCTTTCAAATCTCGTTTTTACTTCGTTGTATCTCAATCTATTATAATACAACATTATGAGAAAAATATAAACCTCTAACCCCTACTTCTATGATTAAAACAGCAAAAAGACCGTTATAGTCCAATTGACCTATAACAGTCTTTTTTACTTTTCCTTAAAAACAATATCATCTTTTTTTACCATACCCAGTTTATCTCTAGCAATACGCTCAATATACTCTAAAGAATTCATATTCTCCTTTTCTTGATTGAGTGCATCTAATACATTTTTTTCTTGTTCGAGCTTTTTATTTGCTTCAATAAGTTGTCCATCCAATTTGCCTATTACTTTATTAAGTTCTACTGTTCGTACGCCTAAATAAAGTAATAAGCTTACGCAAGTCACAAATGTTATACGCCATATTATTTTCTTATTCTTCATGTGTATCCCACCTACTTTATTCTTTCATTCTATCTTAATATTTTTAGCAGGTGTTGTAAATCATTTTGTATGCTTATATTTTACTCCACTCTTAATATCAGCCTTTTTAAAATAAATTTGGCGCTGTACTTTTTTCATCTTCAATTTACGGCGTTTATTCATTTGTCTCATAAGCCCCCTAAACATTCTAAGAGGAATTTTAACAATATTAATAATCCAAAGAATAGGGATACTCAAAATATGTATTAAGGTTCTTATTATATGTTTAATAAACTCTATCATCCAGGTGGCAAATTTCATAAAAACAATACTGAAAGTACAAAAGTAGAATATGCCACCTAGAATAATACCTATAAAGACAAAGAATCTAATTTGACCATAGTTATGCATGTACAAAATGGCAAACCCTATTAAGGCACAACAGATCCAATATGCGGTGTCTTCTACTTGTACGCTCCAGTCAGAATGAGGAATAATCTTTCTAAAGATTCTTACAAGGTCATAAAGCATTCCCATAATAATACCTATAATGATACAGGTTAAAAACAAACCACTCTGTGTATTTACTACTTGATTCATATGCATCTACCTACTACTTGAACAACTTAGCTAGCAATGAACCTTTTTTGCTAGAACTATTTTGTTCTTGATAAATTAATGCTGATACATGACCTTCTACAATAAGTTCTCCACTATCTAAATTCATCTTAACAATATGTAAGTCGTCACCTTCTATATCCAAATACCCTTGTGATGTTTCAAGCTCTATAACTTTCTCATCAAATGCAAATACATCTGTTACACCCGTCATATTCAGCCTGGCTTGGTCTAACAGAGTTAAAGTATGCTTTTTAGCCAGTTTTTCCTCCATAAAAAAATCCACCCCTTTACAAATAAGTTCTTACTACTTATTTATATTGAGGTGGACTCATTTTTATTACAACATGCGGTATAAGGATTCCGTATCTTCTTTTTTCACATGCTCTTTAATATCTAGCACTTCATATTTAAGAAGTTTTTCACCAAATTGAATTTGAATGATGTCTCCTACGCTTACATTAGTAGATGCTTTTGCCACTTTCTCGTTGATACTTACACGACCTTGGTCACAAGCTTCTTGAGCAATTGTACGTCTTTTAATAATACGTGTAAGTTTTAAATACTTATCAATTCTCATCTTCATTACCTCCCGCAAAGATAAAAAGAACCTACACAAAAGTGTAGATTCTCCTATCATGTTATTATTGGTTTACAGCATCTTTTAAAGCTTTACCAGCTTTAAATTTAGGAGCTTTTCCACCAGGAATTTGGATTTCTTCGTTTGTTTTTGGATTTCTACCAACGCGTGGTTTTCTTTCTGTAACTTCGAATGTACCAAATCCTACTAATTGAACTTTACCGTCGTTTGTAAGTTCTTCCATAACCGCATCTTCAAAAGCTTTTAATGCTTTTTCAGCGTCTTTTTTGCTAATTTCTGCTTTTACAGCCATAGCTGCTACTAATTCAGATTTGTTCATAATGAGTTCCTCCTCTATTCATGCATATACATGGATATTATGTATTGAAAATTAGATGTTTGATTCAACTTTTTTACATTCATTCCATAGCTGATCCATCTCTTCCAATGCCATTTGCGACAGTTGTTTTCCCTTAGCAAACGCCGAATTTTCAATATATCTAAATCTATTTATAAACTTTTCCGTAGTGTTTGTCAAGGCAAATTCAGGATTTATTTCTAAAAAATATGATAAATTAACGACTGAGAACAGAACATCTCCCATTTCTTCATTTATTTTGTCTAATTGTCCCTTTTTAATCTCTACCTTTAATTCATCTATTTCCTCAAAAATCTTGTTTATAATAGGTTCATACGTATCCCATGTAAAGCCAACTTTTGCTGCTTTTTTTTGTACTTTATAAGCTCGCATAAGGGCAGGCAATGCTCTTGCCACCTCGTCCATCGCTTGCGTTTCAGTCTTTTGTTGCTTTTCTTTTTTCTTGAGTATTTCCCAATTTTCTAGTATTTTTTCAGTACTTATTGTTTGTTCATCCGCATTGAATACATGGGGATGTCTATACACAAGTTTTGTTGCAATACCATCTACTACATCTTCCATTGTAAAAGCATTATTTTCACTAGCAATTTGAGCATGCATCAATACTTGTAGCAATACATCTCCTAGTTCTTCCTTCAAGTTTACCATATCCTTATTTTGAACTGCTTCTACTAGTTCATAGGCCTCTTCAATGATACAGGGTGTTAGCGTTTCATGAGTTTGTTCTTTGTCCCATGCACAACCATTTTCTCCTCTAAGTGTTTCAATAATGCCTATTAAATCTTGATAAGTGTATTTTTCATTTCCCATCTTAATCACCTCTTTTAATAGTTCTATTGTAACACATAAAATGCCAGTAACTAGAGCCAATTAGTTACTGGCAGCTCTCTATTGTTCCATCTGGCGGCCTAAAAAACCTGAAGCTGATTGTGCCAGTTTTTCTTCAACTTCGCCCATATGTGTTCCTTTGATTGTAGATAAGAAAATAACCGCTCCAATAGCATCTCCTTCACAAATAATAGGAGATATAATTTCAGAATAATAACTTTCAGTACTACCTTCTGATAAAATAGGTACAAACTTGGAATCTTCTTTATCTGCATGTAAAAGACTACGTGCTTCAATAGCTCGTTCTAAGTTACTACTTATGCTTTTATCCAAAAATTCCTTCTTAGATCCACCTGAAATGGCAATAATTTGATCCTTATCAGAAATACAAGTAATATGTCCCGTAGCTTGAGCAAGCGCTTCTGCATATTCTTTTGCAAAGGCACTTAATTCCCCTACTGGGGAATATTTCTTAAGGATAACTTGTCCATCATGATCTGTGAATATTTCAAGTGGATCACCTTCCCTAATACGAAGGGTTCTGCGAATTTCTTTGGGGATAACCACACGTCCTAAATCATCTATTCTTCTAACGATGCCTGTTGCTTTCAAGTAAACAACCTCCTTAATTGTCTGATGTGGGAATAAATGTTCTTCTATCTTTAGGTATATTATGCTACTATTTTTTCTATAATATACATTTTCAGTAAGACTTTCACATTAATAGAAAAAAAAAGCCACCTTTTAAAGGTGACTTTACTCTTGTGGTGCGACTTCACTTTCAGTAGCCCCTTGATTATTAGGGTTAATAATGCTAATTGTTTCATATACATCTGTTTTTTCTACTGTTGCATTGCTTATAAGCGTATTAAATTCATTATTAGTAAATTCACGTTTTGAAGCTGCAATAAAGTCTTTGCGCATCTGTTCTTCATCTGTTGCAATATGAGCATCTGTTCTAATAATATGGTATCCATAAGCTGTTTTTACAAGTTCTGGCCATACGGTGCCATCTTTTCCCTTAAATGCTGCTTCTTCAAATTCTTTTACCATCATACCGCGTTTAAAGGTATACTGTCCGTCTGGTGTACCATCTTGTTGATTTAATGAAGCTGCATCATCAGAATAAGTTGCGGCAAGTATTGACATATCTTCTCCGTCTAGTGCTTTTTGAAGGACTTCCTTGGCTAAAGCTAACTTTTTAGCTTGCTCTTCTTCCGGTAGCACATTAGAGGCCTCATCTCTTGTTTCAATCAACACATGTGTTGCTGTCACTTGTTCATAACTCGCTTGATAATCTTCGATGTATTTTAAAATCTCTGCTTCTTGAGGCATATAATTTTGTCCAAGTTTTTCTTCAACCAAACTCACTACATCCGTTGCTAGCAAGAACTTTTCGATATCTTTTTCACCAAACTGATAGGTTTCAATAATCTCCGGATTATTTTTAACAAATAAATCAGCATTTTCTTTAGCTGCTTTTTCTTGTTCCTTTGTTACTTTTACATCTAATTCCTCTGCTTTTTTAGCCGCTACTACTGATAAAATCATAGATTCTAAAGCTCTTTGCTTAGCCAATTCACTTGTATTTTGTCCTTCTATTTTCATATTCCAAATAGTAGGACCTGAAATTTGTTCAAAGTATTGTTGTGTATACCACAAATAAATTCTATATAAAGATTCAGGAATCTTCTCACCTTCAATAGTCGCAACTACTACATTACTTGTAGTACCCCTTCCAAATGTGCATCCAGACATACTAGCCATCACCAGAGTACTTGCAAGCACTAATGCCAATAGTTTTTTAAGTTTTTTCACTGCCATCTCTCCTTAGCCTGTCAAATTTATCTTATTAATTTTTATTATATTAATATCATTATAAAATAAATTTAAGACTGCTTCAATTTTTTCAGGGAATGTAATACATTCTTAATATAATCTATCCTATCCTTCTTAGCTATATCCCCGCTATCAAATTTAAGGCTTAGCTCTTTTCCTGTGAGTACATTGACTTTTCTAGGATATGCTTTTAAAATTTCTGGCAAGTATTCCGGATTAAGGGCAGCATCCTCTTTAAACTTAAATAAAACATTATTGGAGCTTTCTGAGACCAGTGTAATATCTAATTGATTAGCTTCCCATTTAATAAGTGCAATATCAATTAGATTTTGGACAGACATTGGTAACGTTCCATATCTGTCTTCTATTTCTTCCTGAATATCGTAGTAATCTTTTTCACCCTGTATAGATGCTATTTTCTTATAAATATCTAGTTTCTGCACTTCATCTATAATAAATTCTGTAGGTATATAAGCATTGATTTTCATTTCAATAGTCGTTTCAAAGTTTTCTTTAATAGATTCTCCTTGTTCTAAAGCAACTGCTTGCTGAAGCATTTTGCAGTATAGGTCATACCCTATCGCTTCCATATGTCCATGCTGTTGTGAACCTAGCAGATTTCCAGCGCCTCTTATCTCTAAATCTCGCATAGCAATTTTAAATCCTGCACCTAATTGTGTGAATTGCTTAATAGCCTGTAATCTTTTTTCTGCTATTTCTTTAAGCACCTTATCTTTTTGATACATTAAATAAGCATAGGCTGGTTTATTAGACCTTCCTACACGCCCTCTTAACTGATAAAGCTGACTAAGCCCCATATGATCTGCATTATTAATAATAATAGTGTTCGCATTAGCAATGTCAAGGCCCGTCTCTACAATTGTTGTACACACAAGTACATTAATCTCTTTTTCAATAAAAGCTAGCATAATACTTTCTAGTTCTCTCTCACTCATTTGTCCATGTGCAAAACCTACTTTTGCTTCTGGTACCATGCGTTGTATCTGTATAGCCTTTTCTTCTATATCTCTTACTTGGTTATATAAGAAATACACCTGCCCATCACGTGCTAATTCACGATGTATCGCATCTTTAATAAAATCTTCACTGTATTCTAGTACATAGGTTTGTACAGGGCGTCTTTCAAGCGGTGCCTCTTCTAAGACACTCATGTCTCTGACACCTATTAAACTCATATGAAGTGTTCTAGGAATAGGTGTCGCTGTTAAAGTAAGTACATCTATCTCTGTTCTCATCTGTTTTAACTTCTCTTTATGCGTCACCCCAAAACGTTGCTCCTCATCTATGATTAAGAGCCCCAAATCTCTAAATTGTACATCCTTTGATAAAAGTCTATGTGTACCAATGACTACATCTATCGTTCCCTTTTGAATCCCTTCAAGTGTTGCCTTAATCTGTTTAGGTGTACGGAATCTAGAAAGTACACCTACAGTTACAGGGTAGTTGGCCATACGCTCTTCAAAACGTTGAAAATGTTGTTGTGCAAGAATGGTAGTAGGCACTAAATAAGCCACTTGCTTATTATTTTGAATTGCCTTAAATGCTGCTCTTATGGCTACCTCTGTCTTACCATATCCTACATCTCCACAAACGAGTCGGTCCATGATCTTGTCACTTTCCATGTCTTCTTTTACTTCTTCTATTGCGGTAATCTGGTCACCTGTTTCCTCATAAGGGAACATTTCTTCAAATTCTCTTTGCCATATAGAATCTGCCTCATACATAAATCCTCTTGCATGTTGTCTCTTGCTATAAAGCTTAATCAAGTCTTTAGCAATATCCTGTACAGCACTTTTAACTTTGGCTTTAGACTTTTTCCAGTCTGTTGTGCCTAGCTTACTTAGTTTAGGACCTTTGCCTTCTGCTCCTACATACTTTTGAACCATATCCATCTGATTAATATTCACATATAGAGTAGAGTCATTGTCATATTCTATTTTCAAGTTATCCCGTGCAATGCCATCAATTACAATTTGCTCTATTCCTTTAAATACACCTATCCCATGATTTTCATGCACAACATAATCTCCTGGCACTAAATCTAAGAAACTATCTATTTTGCTACCTGTATGTTTCTTTTTAGCCTTAGGCTTTTTCTTCTCTTTTCCAAACAAGTCCTTATCCGCCACAATATGCAAGTCAATCCCTTCATACATAAACCCTCTATTCAAGGAACCTTTTGTTACCATGACCTGCCCCTTTTGAATAGGGTCACTCAATGTTTCTGAATAAGTTGTAAGGATTTTTCTTGCCTCTAGTTCTTCCATTAGACGCATAGCTTTAGCCTTTAACCCAGCTAAAATCAAAACTTTTTTGCCTTCTAGCTTCCAATCCTTTATATCCTTTTCCAGTAAATCTAAGCTATTGTAAAAGGTAATATTTTCATACACCCCTATAGAAAGTTCATTATCTGTAGGGAAGTCTTCATCCTCACTGTTAAAATTATGAAATGTTGTAAAGGGCCTTTGACTCATGCTGTATAAAGCATCCTCATACTTGAAGATAAAGTCTAATTGTTTAGCTAAAAGATGTCCATAATTCAAACGATCTAACATACTTGCCTCATATTCTTCATAGAGGCGGTTACACTTATCTCTCACCTTGGTAGGTTCATCTATATACAGCATGGTAGAAGGAGGTAGATAGTCTAAAATACTTACTGTTTGCAAGTTGGTATAGGGAATATATGTTTCTAATCCTTCCACACTTATACCTTCTTCTATTTGTTCAATATGCTCTTTAACCTGAGCTTCTATTGTTCTGGCACTTTCTTTTCTTCCTTCACTTGTTAAGGCTGCTACAACTTTATCTAAATCCTCTTTAATATGTGGTATAGCCTTTTGAAGTAGATGAAGTGGAAAAATAATTTCTTGGTTAGGAATAACCAACACCTCTTCTACCTTTTCTACTGAACGCTGTGTAGAGGCATTAAAGGTACGAATAGAATCCACTTCATCATCCCATAGTTCAACACGGTAGGGCATACTACTATTTGGAGGGTACACATCAACAATACCGCCTCTTATAGCAAACTGACCAATAGCTTCTACCTTTGCGACACGTTCATAACCTATCTCCATCAAATACCCATTAAATTCTTTTAAGTTAATAACTTGTCCCTCTTTTAATACTCTCTGATAAGATAACCAGGTCTCTTTAGGGGATAGAGGATTGAGCAGTGCCTCTGCTGGTATAATGACAACGGCTTCTTCTCCCTGCAATAAACTTTCTATGATTTTCATACGTTCCGCTGTAATATCTGTACTGTGTACGTCTGCATTATAAAAGAGTATATCTCGAGCAGGATAGAGATACACTTTATAACCTTCGTATAAATACTGTAGATCCTCATATAATTTTTTCGCACTCACCTCGTCAGAGGTAATAATAGTAGGGATTTGTGTTATACAGCTCGACAAACTATAGACAAGATGAGCTTTACAAGCATCCACTGTCCCCACTACTTTACCAGTATGTTCACGCTTAAGGTTATACAAAAATCCGTCAAATCCTTCTATCTGTTCAATCGGCCTAATAAGTGTTTGCTTCATATAATTCATAGGATCACCGTCTCGTTTTGCCATTATAATTATTCATCGCTGTCTCAACATTTTTTTTAACCATTGTTTCCACTGCTTCACATACTGCCTTTAGTCTCTCACCCAAAATTTTGTTATCTTCATCTGTGAATTTCCCAAGTACATAGTCTGCTAAATCCCAGTCTTTTGGTTTTTCACCTACCCCTATTTTAACTCTTGGGAATACGTCTGTTCCAAGTTGAGCGATAATACTCTTAATACCGTTATGCCCACCACTACTGCCATTTTTACGAATACGAATATCTCCTACTCCTAATGATACATCGTCATACATGATAATAAGATCTTCATCGCTTATTTTATACCAACTTTTACATGCTGTAACCGCTTCTCCACTTAAGTTCATATAAGTTTGTGGCTTCATCAAAACCACCTTTTCTCCACCTATAGTACCTTCTCCAACAAGTGCTTTAAATTTACTTCTATTCACACTGATATGGTGTATATCTGCTAACTTATCTATTGCTTCAAATCCTATATTATGTCTAGTTGCAGCATACTGCATACCTGGATTGCCTAATCCTATAATTAATTTCATCTTTTTCCTCCAATATTGCTTCTTATGTATAGCATTGCTTATTTGTACTTTATATTATACCTTTTTATATATATAACAAAAAGGGTTTAGATAAAAATCTAAACCCTTTTAACGTCTTATTAATCAAATAATTTAGAAACTGATAAGTCTTCGTGTATACGTCTAATCGCATCTGCAAAGATTTCTGCTACTGAAATCTCTTTGATTTTAGAGATTTTTTTCTCTTCCGGAACAACGATTGTATTTAATACAACAAGTTCCTCAATTGCTGATGCTTCAATTCTTTCTAGTGCTGGACCAGATAATACACCATGTGTACAACAAGCGTAAACTGCTGTTGCACCTCTTTCTTTTAATGCATTTGCTGCATTACAAATTGTACCTGCTGTATCAATCATATCATCAACTAAGATAACACGTTTACCATTTACTTCACCAATGATATTCATAATTTCTGAAACATTAGCTTTTGGTCTTCTTTTATCAATAATTGCGATAGGAATATCTAACTTCGTAGCGAATCCTCTTACACGACCTACACTGCCTAAGTCTGGTGAAACAGCAACTACATCCGCTGTGTCACCTTCTAACTTATCTGTGTAGTATTTAGTAAGTAAAGGCATACCTACTAAGTGATCTAAAGGAATGTTGAAGAAACCTTGAATTTGTGAGCAGTGAAGATCCATTGTAAGTACTCTATCTGCTCCTGCTGTTTGAAGAATGTCTGCAACAAGCTTTGAACTAATTGGATCTCTCGCTCTTGTTTTTCTATCTTGTCTTGCATATCCATAATATGGAATAACTGCTGTAATACGGCCAGCTGATGCACGTTTCATTGCATCGATCATAATAAGTAATTCCATAAGATGTTCATTGGCTGGTGATGATGTAGGTTGAATAATAAATACATCAGTACCACGTACCTTCTCATCAATTTTTACGGAAACTTCTCCATCACTAAATCTTAAAACTTCAGATTTACCTAATGTTACACCAAGACACTTAGCAATTTCTTCCGCTAATGCTGGATGGGCGTTGCAGGTAAACACTTTGATATCAGCATAATTTCTAATCATTTGATTAAGTCCTCCTTAAGAATCTACGTCCACTAAATCGACAACATTATACCATATTGAGGATAAAATGCAACTTATATGAACGTTTTTATACATATTTAGTAAATATTTCATCTAGTTTTGACGATTTTTCGTTACCCATTCTGCCTTATTTTCTTGACGCGCTCTAGCTATGCCTAAACTATTTTGAGGCACATTATTGGTAATTGTAGAGCCTGCTGCTGTATAGGCACCTTCTTCAACAATAACTGGTGAAACTAAGTTTGTGTTGCATCCAATGAAAGCATTATCCTTGATTGTTGTACGATGTTTTTTCTGTCCATCATAGTTAACAACTACTGTTCCACATCCAAAGTTTACATGAGCGCCTACATCTGCATCACCAATATAAGTTAAATGAGATACTTTTGTGCCCTCACCAATAGTAGCATTTTTAATTTCTACGAAGTCTCCAATTTTAACATTTTCTCCAATAGAGCTATTGGGCCTAATATATGCGAACGGACCAATATGAGCCCCTTTTCCTATCTTACTATCTGTTAATACACTTGATTCAATACATACCTCATCTGCAACTGAACAATTTTTAATTTTCGTATTAAAACCTATCGTACAATTTTCCCCGACTGTAGTTTCTCCCTCAAGAATACAACCTGGCTCTATAATTGTGTCTTTCCCTATGCTCACAGTTGGATCAATGTAAGTATTTTGTGGGTCAATAAGGGTTACCCCATTATCCATATGTTTTGTATTAATACGCTGTTTCATAATAGCTGTTGCATCTGCTAATTGCGCTCTAGAATTAACGCCTAAAATATCATCTGGATTCATAATGGCAATCGCATCTACATTATGTCCTTCATCCAGTAAAATCTCAATGGTATCTGTTAAATAGTATTCCTTCTGAACATTATTGTTTGTAATTTTAGAAAGAGCAAATTTGAGAAGCTTGGCTTCAAATACGTACATCCCTCCATTAATTTCACAAATACGTTTCTCTTCATCTGTAGCATCTTTTTGCTCAACTATTTTAACAAAATGTTTACTCTCATCTCTTACTATACGACCATATCCTGTTGGGTCTTCTACAAGTGCTGACAGCACCGTTACCGCATTCTTTTTTTTTCTATGGAACGCTAACATTTTCTCTATGGTTCCTACAGTAATGAGTGGTGTATCACCATATAAAACAAGTACCTCACCCTCATCCTCTATAAAATCTATAGCTTGCATAACAGCATGACCTGTTCCAAGCTGCTCTGTCTGAAGTGCATATTGTACAGTATCTCCAAATGTAGTCATGACCTCTTCTGCTTTATGGCCTACTACTAAGCAAACGTCTTTTGCCCCTGCATATCTAGCCGCTTCTATTGGGTAATGAACTAAAGGTCTATGAAAAATCTCATGAAGTACTTTTGAAGTATTAGATTTCATCCTTGTTCCTTGACCAGCCGCTAATATGATAGATTTAGTTTTCACTCATTGCACATCCTCTCCATTATACTGATTCTATTTTCTCATTTATTAGTTCTTTATGCAAGCCACCTATTGCACTAAAAAAAGACCTCCTAAAAGTATGTGCTTTTAAGAGGTCTTCTTTGTTTTATTCTTTTTTTGTTTTTAGTATTCTTCTGAAACCGCCACTTCGTCACTTACTGTATCATCATCTGAAAGGAGTACCATTTCGTATTTTTCAAGTACTGTCTTTTGGATGCGATCACGAGTTTCAGAGTTAATTGGATGAGCAATGTCTCTAAATTCTCCATCTAGAGTTTTGCGACTTGGCATTGCGATAAAGCTTCCTTTATCTCCTTCAATTACTTTGATGTCATGAACTACAAATTCATTATCAAAAGTAACTGATACCACCGCTTTCATTTTCCCTTCCTTATTGATCTTTCTTACTCTGATATCTGTAATCTCCATTAGCAAACCCTCCTGTTTTTAAAGTCGAGCCAAGGTGTCCCCATCCTTAAGCTAACCTGTGTATTATATTTTAAATTATATATGATTTTTAAACAATAATCAATATTTTTTTAAACATTATCGATAAAATTTTGTAAAAATTTAATACTTTTGTTACTTTTGCTCTCTTAAATAATACTTCGTTTAGGATAGACTAAAATTTCTTCTGGTGTTCCAATTAATCTTTGTCCTTCAGATATGTAAATTTGCTTATCTAGAATAACATTTTCAAGTACAGCCCCTCTACCTATGGTACAGCCTTCCATAATAATACTGTTTTTAATAACAGCATTTTCTCCTACAAAAACTTTTCTAAACAATACAGATTGTTCTACCGTGCCGTTAATAATATCTCCTCCACTAATAATGCTGTTAGCAATGTTAGAGTGGTCATTAAATTTAGCTGGTGGCTCATCTTTTGCTTTTGTATAGATATGTGGAGAAGTCTTAAATAACAATCTCCTGACTTCAGGATTCAAAAAGTCCATATTTGCTTCAAAAAAGGCTGGGATATCTTTAATTGTTTTCCAATATCCATCAAACATATAGCCGTAGATCTTAAGCTTTCTTCTATAACGAACAAGAATATCGCTTACAAAATTATATCTGGCTTCACTTTCTAATTCTTCTAACAGATGAATAAGGAGTTCCCTGCCTAATACATAAACACCTAATGAAGCTGTGGCACTTTCTGGCTCTAGTGGTTTTTCTTCTAATTCAAGCATTCTATTTTCTTGATCTAATTGAACTACGCCATAGTCTTTTACATCTTCACCTTGCATGTTTTTACACATAATAGTAATATCTGCATTTTTATCCACATGATATTGAATTAACTTTGTAAAATCCATTTTTGTTACTTGTTCCCCTGAGACAATAACAACATAGGGCTCATTACTTTTCTTAAGAAAATCTATGTTTTGATAAATTGCATCTGCTGTACCTCTATAGCTAAAGGTTTCTGCACTAATCATATGAGGCGTAAACAGGAATAATCCTGTTTTTTTACGCCCAAATCCCCACCATTTTGAAGAAGAAATATGGTCTGTTAATGACCTTGTGTTATGCTGTGAAATAACAGCAACCTTTTTAATCCCCGAATTACTCAAATTACTCAATGCAAAATCAATGGCTCTATAAGACCCTCCCACTGGTATTGCTGCTACATTTCGTTGCATCGTTAATGCACCCAATGCATTTCTCTTTCCACCTGCTAATACAATCCCTACTGCCTTCATAAGACACCCCCTATAAAATTAGTGAACGGCCACTTTCAAGTTTCCCGTTTTGATAATCTTCTTTTTTTGTTTCTCCACTAATTTCACAATTTTTTCCTACTACTATATTATCAGGAATTGTTGTATAAGCACCAATAGCAGTGATTCCACTGTGATAAATATGTGGCTTTGATTCATGTGGAATGTTTTCCCCTTGCCCTATATATGTATTTTCACCAATATTACATCTTTCTGATACAATACATCTTTCAATAAAAGCACCTTTTCTTACAATAGTATCTTGCATAATAATAGAATTAGCTACTGTTGCACCTTCTTCTATAATAACTCTAGGCCCTATTACTGAGTTATAGACTTTACCTTCTATTTCACAACCTTCAGATAAAAGTGCCTTCTCTACGATTGCAGTATCACTTATAAATTGTGGTGGTTGATGCTCTATGTTGGTATAGATCTTCCAGAATTCATCATACAAATTAAATTCAGGTAATGTATTGGTAAGTTCCATATTTGCTTCCCAATAAGCATCAATTGTACCAATATCTTTCCAATAATCTTTGAAGCGATAAGCAAATACATTCTTTTCACCTTCAATGAGCATCGGAATAATATGTTTACCAAAGTCACTGTCTTCATGTTCTTCATGGTCTTTAATAAGAGCTTGTCTTAGTTCTTTCCATGTGAAAATATAAATCCCCATAGATGCTAAATTACTTTTTGGTACTGGTGGTTTTTCTTCGAACTCTACAATTTGATCTTCTTCATTCGTATTCATAATACCAAATTGCTTTGCATCTTCATAACTTACTTCCATTACTGCAATTGTTGCATCTGCTTGGCGCTCCTTATGAAAATCAAGCATTTTGCTATAATCCATCTTATATACGTGATCCCCTGATAAAATAAGTACGTATTCTGGATTATAACTATCAATAAACCTAATGTTTTGATAAATGGCATTTGCTGTTCCTGAATACCATTCCCCCTGATTTCCTTTAACAAAAGGAGACAACATTGTAACACCTTCATTTGTTCTGTCTAAATCCCATGGTGTTCCTATTCCGATATGCTTTGTAAGTATAAGTGGTTCATATTGTGTTAAAACACCCACTGTATCGACACCCGAGTTAATGCAATTACTTAACGGGAAATCAATAATACGATATTTGCCACCAAACATTACTGCAGGCTTTGCGATCTCTTTAGTCAAAATTCCAAGTCTACTTCCTTGCCCCCCTGCTAATAACATGGCCATCATCTCTGTCTGATTCATACGCACCCCTCCAACAGCTTGACTGATAAATTTTTATTTTTATAAAATAGAACATAATTTAATATACCATTTATATATAATTTTTTCAAGTTTTTAACATTTTTATCTAAAAATTTTTTTCAGACTATCGTTCATCCCACTATCTATGTATCTTTTAAGCCTGTAATTCGTATACTATAAAGATAAATAAAAAATAAGAGCTAACTTACTAGCTCTTATTCAAACGCACTGTAAATATGAAGTTTTTTATTTGTAGCATCTACATTATCTAGCCATACTAATGTTTTAAATTCATCAATAAGCTTACGTTCAGGTTCTTTAGTAGCCATTAATACACCTACGCCTACAAGCTCAGCCTGAAACTCTTGCATAAGGTCTAAAATACCTTTAGCTGTTCCTCCTGCTTTCATAAAGTCATCAATAAAGAGTACTTTTGAATCCTTTTTAATAGCACGTGTAGGTAAGCACATTGTTTTAATGCGATTGTTACTACCTGTAATATAGTTCATGTAAATAACCGTTCCATCTGTAAGCTTACTTTGATTTCTAACAACTACCATAGGTTTATTCAGAGCACGTGCTGTCATGAGTGCGATAGGAATACCTTTTGTTTCTACAGTCACTACATAGTCTATGTGTTGGCCATTAAACATGCTAGCAAGTGCTGCACCTATCTTTTTAGAGATTTGAGGTGAATATAATAAGTCATTAGTATAGATATAACCGCTTGGGATCATACGATCAGGTTGGTCAATAATCGTACATAACTCCTCTGTAAAAGTTTTAATTTGCTCATCACTCATAAGAGGGTTATAGTACACACCTCCTGCTGCTCCCGATACTGTCTCTATGGTACCTAATCCATAATTTTGAAAAAGTTCCTTTATAGTATCTATATCTTCACTAATAGTTGATTTGGCACAGTCAAATACGTCACAAAAATGAGTTAGCGTAAAGATTTGATTCGGATTATCCGTTAATATACTAGAAATAATACCAATCCTACCGTTTTTTTGTACTTTTTTCATCACCCTTAATCTCCTTTCTTATTATGATAAACTTTATTATACATCAAAACCCGAATATTTCAACGTATATTCCTCTAAATATTCGAACAATATTTAGAAAAGCTTTTATAATTAATGATGCACTCAAAGTAGTCCTTATAGTATAATACAATTACAGAAACAATTAATAAAGATTGGAAGGATAATGACATGATTGATTTTAATACAATTTCAAATAAACATCATATTCACTTTATAGGTATTGGTGGCATTAGTATGAGCGGCCTTGCTGAAATTATGCATGATAGAGGGCATAAAGTGACTGGCTCAGATATGAAGACTTCTGCTACTACAAAACATTTAGAAGCTCTAGGTATTGAAGTGTTCCAAACTCATAGTGCTGCAAACATTACACCAGATACTGATTTAGTTGTATATACCGCTGCTATACATGAAGATAATGCTGAACTTAAATCTGCACGCGAACACAATGTAACGACTTTAGTTCGTGCAGAATTTTTAGGTAGCCTTATGAAAACCTATGATTATCCTATTTGTGTGTCAGGTACTCATGGTAAAACGACTACAACTTCTATGCTTTCAGAAGTTCTCATTAGCTCTGGTCTCAATCCAACTATTACTGTAGGTGGTATATTAAAGTCTATAAATGGTAATATTCGTTTAGGTGGTGGTGAATATTTCATCACTGAAGCCTGTGAATATTGTGATAGTTTCCTCAACTTCTTCCCAAAAGTAGGAATTATCTTAAATATAGAAGAAGACCATATGGATTATTTTAAAGATCTTAATCAAATTCGTGAATCTTTCAAAAAGTTTGGTACCCTTATTCCATGGGATGGCTTCTTAGCTATTAATGGACATATTGAGCATGTACAAAACATTATTGACAATATGATTTGTAAAGTAGAAACCTTCGGTTTAGAAAACCATTTTGATTGGTACGCGGAAAATATCACAATGGATGCTAATGCCTGCCCTGCTTTTGATGTTTACCATAAAGGTGTATACCAAGGTCGCATTAATCTACGTGTTCCAGGTATCCACAATGTACTCAACTGCCTTTCTGTATGTGCTACTGCCCACTTCTTAAATATTAATATTGATCAAATCAATTTAGGTCTAACCCTTTTTACTGGTCCAGACCAACGTTTTGAAATAAAAGGGCGCATTCATGATATTACTATTGTAGATGATTATGCACATCATCCTACAGAAATTGCTGCTACCTTAAAAGTTGCAAAAGCTTATCCACATAAGCGTCTATTTGTAGTTTTCCAACCTCATACTTATACACGTACAAAAGCTTTCTTAGAAGACTTTGCAACGACACTTTCAGATGCAGATTATTTGATTGTAACAGACATTTATGCTGCTCGAGAAAAAAACCCTGGGGATATCCATTCCGAAGATATAATCAAAAAAATCCACAGCCCAAATACTACGGCAATTTATTTGCCTGATTTTGACGAAATTGCTGACTATTTGTTAGAACATTGCCTACCAGGTGATTTAATCATCACAATGGGTGCTGGAAACGTTAATCAAGTGGCCGATATTTTACTCGGACACTAGTTATCCACACTATCCACAGGCACCTGTTTATAACTCATGTGAATAATTTAAAAACTTATTAACAGCTTATCCTCAAAATCCCCTTCCTATAAAGGGGGTTTTGCTTTTTACTTAATACTATTTCTTATTTTTTATGCTATAATACTAACACAATAGTATTATAACTAAAGGAGGCACTTGCTTTGGCATATGTAAAGTTTATTCCCAATCCCCCTGCATCAATTAGTATTCCTTATTGGTTCATTACAACGTATATGCCACAAGCATTAGGTGGCTACGTGAAAGTTTATCTCTATTTATTTGCACTTTATCAAGATCACTCTTTAGACAGTATTTCTCTTGAAGATTGTGCAAAGGTACTAGATATGCTTTATTCTGAACTTATCTCAGCACTAGACTACTGGCATACTCAAAAGGTTGTTGATTTCATTTTGTTATCAGATGATGAATATGAGTTGACATTCTCTTTAACTCAACCTGCTGCTTCTATAAATACTGAAGTAACTGCTTCTGTAGAAACCAAAACACAACGTACATTTGTTCAGCAAACTAGACCTCATTACACGTCAGATGAGTTAACTTTATATTGTCAAGAACATAGTTCTATTGCCAATTTATTTACTGTATGCGAAAAACACTTAGGACGCCTGCTTTCTTCTACTGATCAGCAAGTGCTATACGGCTTATATGACTGGCTTAACTTACCTTTAGACCTTATTGAATACTTAGTTCAATATTGTGCTTCTAATAATCATACTCACATTCGTTATATTGAAAAAGTAGCCCTCGGCTGGGTAGATCAAGGTATTAAATGTGTAGAGGATGCAAAAGCACAAGCTTCTATCACCAAGCAATATCGTACGATTTTAAAAGCTTTAGGTATGACTAGTGAAACCATTACTAGACATCAAAAAGAACTTCTTGATAAGTGGCTCAATGATTATGCTTTTGACTTATCGGTCATACTAGAAGCATGTAATAGAACAGTCACATATTCTTCTTCCCCTAGTCTCAACTACTTAGGGTCAATTCTAGATAAATGGCAAGAGAAAAACATTCGTACCCTTGAGGATATTACTAAACTTGACCAAACTCATTCTAAAGAACAGGAAGCTACTAAAACTAAAAATGGTAAAGCTACTAAAAGTAAAAATCCACACTTCACGACGACTTATTCCCATAACTGGGATTTGGATGAACTAGAAAAACGTGAACGTCAGTATTTGGAAGAACAGATTTATGGAGGAAACTAGGTTATGACTAATAAAGAAGTTCAATACAAAATGTTATTGAAACAATACGATCAAAAACGTACCCGTGCTGCAGAGGCAAAACGTACTCGTGAAGAAGAAATCTATAAAAAGATTCCTGATATTGAAAGAATCGATCGTTCCTTAAATCAATTAGGTATAAGCCTTGTTAAAAGTGCTCTTAGTGCTTCTCCTGACGAACTTATTCAAGGTTATCGCCATAAAAACGAAGAATTACGTCGTCATAAAAAACAACTTTTGGCTGAGTATGGTTATCCTATTGATTATTTGGACATGCATTATGATTGTAGACTATGTAAGGATACAGGTTTTATTAGTGATGTTAGTAATAAAGATACCATTGCTAATGAATATGCCAATCACAGACCTTGTAAATGTTTTAAGCAATCTCTTATCAATCTCTCTTATGATCAATCTAACCTTAGATCCATAGGTGTTGACCAAAACTTTTCTAACTTTAATTTTGATTATTACTCTGATCAGCTTGATAAAGAGTACAATAAGTCTCCGCGTAAAAACATGGAAATGATTTATCAACAATGCATTGACTTTGTAGAACAATTTGGCTACCGAAGAAATAACCTTCTCTTCCACGGTCCTACAGGCTTGGGCAAAACATTTTTGTGCAATTGTATTGCCAAAGAACTCTTAAATCAAGGCCACAGTGTCTTATATTTAAGCGCCCAAGAACTCTTCAAACTTTTTGAAGAATCCAGGTTTCATCGCGAAGACATGGAAGAAAATGCTAAAAATAACCTAGATGTTTTATTAACTGTGGATTTACTCATTATTGATGACTTCGGTACAGAAGCTACAAATAGCTTTACAGGACCTGATTTATTCCACGTGATTAATACACGTGCACTCAATAAAACTTCTACTATTATTTCTACTAATTTACCACTCAATGATTGGCGCACTCTATACTCTGATCGTATTATCTCTCGTATATTCGGTGATTATAGTGTTTTCAGACTCTTTGGTGAAGATATTCGCCTGCTTAAAAAGTGGAATCAAAAAGCTACAGCTCATAAATAATGAGACTGTAGCTTTTTGATTTTATCCTTATAATGGATATTTTACTAAGCTTGTTAATATACTTTATAAAGCTTGATTTTTATAAAATATACATTCCAAGGAGGCACTTTATGTTTTGCACGATTCACCTATCTAAATCTGACCCGACTCCTTTATATATTCAACTAGCTAATGCCTTGGCACACCTCATCAAAACAGGTGATTTGCCCAATCACACTAAGTTACCTACCATTCGAACACTCTCTAAGAAACTTAGTATAAATCGAGATACAGTTGTAAATGCTTATAAATTACTTGAAAATCAGGGCTTAGTTACAGCCTACGTTGGAAGTGGTACCTATGTTTCATCGCCTCAGACTTCAACGCCTTCCACTCCAGCTCAAACTATTTCTTGTAGTAGTCTCTCCTTTAATAAAAATTACTTTCCTCCTTCGCTCATTACTAAACTCACTCAGGAGATGATCAATGCTGAAGGGTGGAATGTTTTTTCTGATCCACTTTACAGAGGACATACAACCCTTAAGCAAAATATTTGCGAGTTCTTAAAATCTGTTGGTGTCAACTCAAGTTCTAGCCAGCTACGCTATACTAAAGATTTTTTAAATTTTCTTGTAGACTTACTTAAAACGCATCCTAACTCTACCATTTGTGTAGAAGCCTATCACGATTTAAGCTATAGCTCCTTCTTACGTTCTTTAGGCTTCAAAGTGATAGAGCTTCCACTCACTCAAGATGGTATAGACCTAGACTACCTAGGTCAGCTTCTGCAAACTGAACATATATCCTTTGTTTGGGTTTCTACATACGTTCAAAATCCAACTGGCATTTCCTACAACTTAGAGACTAAAAAGAACTTGTTAGAACTAGCCAGGAAACATCAGTTTTACATTATTGAAGATGGTACATTAAGTGACTTTGCCTATACAGAAAATATTCTTCTCCCTCTGTATACACTTGATGATGCCAGACAAGTTATCTATATTTATCATTTTTCAAAGCTCTACTTGCCTTCTGTGCAATATAGCTTCATTGCTTTACCCCATGGACTATGTAAGAAGCTTAATGAACCTACCACTTGTTCATTTAACGAAAGGTTTCTCCAATACTATTTAGACTCCTCTATCTTCTCATCCATTCGTCAAGATATTGTAGAAACCCATTATCATCATTTCAATACTATACTCCCTATACTTCAGGAATTGGCACCTTATATAGAGTTATATTCTGAACAAGGCAGTTTGTTTTTCTGGATTAAGCCACGTCTTGTTTCCACATGTATCATGGAGAAATTTTTACTTCAAAGTCATATTCTATTAGCTCCTGGTGAACTCTTTACTATGAAATCCAAGTGCCTTTATACACGTCTTTCACTTGCCCACCTTAATGACTCAACACTTCCTCTTGTTATTGAAGGTCTAAAAGGACTTGCAACCCTTTCTTCATGAATTTTAAGTAAAGCTTCAAAAAGCTTGCTCAAAAGTTTACTATCTAAACTTTTGAGCAAGCTTTTTAAGGTTCGAGTGCTTCAAAATATTCCACAATGCCTGCATAAATGGCCCATGCAATCTTATCTTGGTAACTGCTACTTGCAAGTTTTGCCTCTTCTTCTAAATTAGTTAAAAATCCACATTCTATAATAACCCCTGGCATCTGGCTAATTTTAAGTATGTAATACTCTTTACTACTTTTTATCTTACGCTTATTTTCTGGATCTGCATAAATCTTTATTCCTGTCTGCACACAGTTTGCCAGTAACTTTGCTTTTTCAGAATCTTGATAATAAAAGACTTGAGCCCCTTTTACTTCTGACTGTGTAAAAGCATTCTGGTGAATACTGACTAAAATATCTGCATCACTTGCTTGTATCACTTCTTTACGATAATTCATATCCCTTCTTTTATGTGTATTTCCCTTTTCACCCTGCAACTTTTCATCATCTGTTCTAGTCATAATAACGGTTGCCCCTGACTGCTCTAAATAACTTTTAAGTTTAAAAGCTATTTCTAAATTAATTTCATCTTCTTTGGTTCCACTTATCCCCGTCTTTCCCGGATCAAATCCTCCATGTCCTGCATCAATAACAATAGTTTTAGATGCTGTAGATAAGCTAAAAGTTTCAGACGAACTGTTTGCAAACTTTAAATAGGTGCAAAACACAATTAAACAAGCTAAACTTAGTACTAACATATTTAGTCTGTTTTTCTTAATAATACGCCCCATATTTTTTCCTCTCTTCTCTTACTTGTACTATTTCTACTTTTATTGTATTAAAGAACTAAGAAAAAAATGCCTCTATCTTATACAACAAGAAGCTATTCCTTAACCATTTTAAGGAATAGCTTCTTGTTGTATAACCTATATTAGACTTTTAACAACATGTTCAATAGCAAGGAGTTCTTCATCACTAAAGTTTAAGTTGTCTAGCGCTCTTACATTTTCTTCTATCTGCGCAACTGAACTTGCCCCAATAAGTGCAGAGGTTACGCCACCTTCTCTAATAGTCCATGCTATAGCCATCTGTGCTAAGGTCTGTCCTCTTCTTTTTGCAATTTCGTTAAGTCTTTCTACTTTGGTCAACACTTCAGGCAAAGTTTCTTCACCTCTTAACACTTTAGCATTTATAGCTCTTGTTTGCTCTAAATTAACAGCCTCTAGGCTTTTGTTGGTCAATAGCCCTTGTTCTAAAGGACTAAATGCAATTGACCCCATGCCCTCTTTTTTAAGTACGTCTATTAATCCATCTTCAATCCATCTATTAAGTAGAGAATAGGATGGCTGATGAATAAGACAGGGTACACCCATGTTCTTTAAAATGGTTACCGCTTTCTTAGTGTCTAATGCATTATAATTGGAAATTCCTACATATAAAGCTTTTCCTTGATGTATTGCTGTAGCTAATGCCCCCATTGTCTCCTCAAGTGGTGTACTGGTATCTCTTCTATGAGAGTAGAATATATCTACATAATCTAGTCCTAGCCTTTTCAAACTTTGATCTAAGCTAGAAAGCAAATGTTTCCTAGAGCCAAAGTCCCCGAAAGGTCCTGGCCACATGGTATAGCCTGCCTTTGTAGAGATTAATAATTCATCTCTATATTCAGCTAGCTCCTCTTTCAATATACGCCCTAATGCCTTTTCTGCCGAACCTGGTGGTGTTCCATAATTATTTGCTAAGTCAAAGTGATTGATCCCATGATTAAAAGCTGTTAATACCATTTCTTTACTTTTTTGATAATCTTGATCCTCCCCAAAGTTCTTCCACAATCCTAAAGAAATGCCAGGCAATACAATACCGCTATGACCACATCTTCTATATATCATCTTTTCATACCTATTCTCACTAATCATTATTAGCCTCCATTACATCACTCTTCCATCTGTGCTAGAGCATGCCATACATCAGATGTTTCTAACCCTAATTTCCAACCTGCATAACCTGCTAAATCATATTCATCTATTAATTTAATACGCTTTTCAACTACTGTTGCATCTTCTATCCATGCATGATACATTGTGTCGCCTTCTATTTTTTGTACATAACTTTGGTCATGTGCATCGTCATAGATAGCGGTAGCACCCCATCTATTAATAACACTTTGCGATGCCGCCATACCATATGCACTCGAGCTTAACCCTTCTGGTGTTTCCTTCCATATACGCGTATAGAGTGGAATGCCTAGTACCAACTTTTCTTTAGGTACTTCTTCTAAATTAAGCCTAATACCTTCTTCCACCCAACCAAGTCCTGCTACTGGGCCTGCCTGTTCTGAACCTGACCAATGCTGGTCATATGCCATAACAAAGAAATAGTCTACTACTTCTGCAAGCTTATCTCGTTGATAATACGCTGACCATGCCGAAGGTATATAGACATCTACACTCACGCTTACACTATTTCTCTTAGCTTGAACAGATAGCTCTCTCATAAACTGTATCCATTCAGTTGCGAAATCTGCTTGTACATTTTCTATATCTATATTAATACCATCAAAACCATACTTTCTAGCTGCTTCTAATACTTGATCTATAACATACTGTCTCTTATTTGTACTTGTAAGTATGGTTCTTGTAAGCTCTGGCGTAGTGAAGTTATGACTAAGAAGTGCCCATACTTGAAGCCCTCTTGCATGTGCAGCATCCACATATGCTACAGACCCTCTATCCATGAGTTTACCAGATTCATCTTCAAATTCAAACCATGTTGGGGCAATGATATTCGCATTATGAATATTTCTATACTTAGGTGTTGACCAATCTCCTGTCGCACGACTTGTCATTTGGTCCCACACTAATTTAACTTTACCTTCAATTGGCTTATTTATCTTAGCTAGCGTATAAGCCTTATCTTGTTTCAGTTGCGTCATTTCTCCTACTGCCACATCTTTACTAGGAATAAATCCTATAATACCATTTTCATCACGCACTCTCATATACCCATCTTCTTCTTTATAAACAATAACTTTATGCCCTTTTTCTATTTCATCTACAATTAATGTTTTGTTATCTGGATGGGTGCGCAACTTGCCTTCTTTCTTTTTAATCATCCCAACAGGCTTTTGTACTTTTAAATCAGATACACAAACTAACCTTCTATCTTTTCCAAGTTCAATCTGTATACCATATTCTTCTTCTAAATAATCCTCTGGTATATAAAGTTCATCTTCTTCTACTAAAAATGGGGTTATTAGTGATTGTTCCTCATTATTCACCACCATCCTAAGTTCACCTGGTACAATTCTTCTTAACTCTTGTAAGTTAGTAATAGTTACAATCTGTTCAATTTTATCATAATATATTTTTTCATCTATATATTCTCTTGCAAAAGGATAAGATACATACAAGCATTCACCTTTTTGAATAATAGGTTTTTCCATGTCTACTCGCGCATCTTCATATACTACATTTAGTTGACCTTCTTTAAACTCATTAAAATATGTAAGAGGGTCTACTCGCTCGTTTCCTGGCATTGAAGTTAATACAGCTAATGCACTTACCCCTAGGATTATACAAGCAAATATCCCAAATAATATTTTCTTTAGCATGATTTAGCCTCCTTCACTGTGTTAAGTATATCATAATCACAAATTATCATCCTAGTCTGTTTTATAATTTTATCTTTAGATCTATAAAATATGTTCTATCTTTAAAATGATAGTATGTCACCATGCAATAAAAAGTACCCTTCTATCATATAATAAATTAAACTCTCTTTATTCAAAGAATTGATAGATTTATCCTCTTTACTTTTATTTAGCATTACCTTATACTTATTTATATCTTAAGGTTTATCCTAAAATTAATGTGACTGTATGAAAGGATGTGAGTTGTATGAAAATCGAAAAAATTAGCGATACCCAAATCCGAGTCACTCTAAATCATTCTGATTTGCAAAATAGAGATATCAAAATAGGCGAACTTGCTTATGGTTCGACCAAGGCACAAGCTCTTTTTAGAGATATGATGGCCCAAGCCTATGAAGATTTTGGTTTTGAAGCGGAAAATGTTCCCCTTATGATAGAAGCTGTTCCCCTTTCTACAGATAGCATTATGATTGTTGTCACTAAGGTGGAAGACCCTTCACAAATAGAGCAAAAATTAGACATCATAGGTGAACGTCCTACACATCGTACTTTTAAAGATGCTATTTCTAGTGATTTAGCTGAATTAGAATTAATGGCTTCTTCTTCTTCATCTACTTCTGCCTCTCCATCTATTAAAGAGTCTCTTATATCCACTAAGGCTCCTAGTCTTACACTTATGTATGCTTTTAAAAACTTAGATGACATAAGCAGTGCTGCACATCATATTAAAAATCTCTATTTTGGTGACACTTCACTCTATAAATACGATGATAAATATTTTGTTATTCTTAAAGAAAACAATAATAGCACAAGTAATATAGAGTTCATAAAAAGCTTATTAGATGAATTTGGTGACCAATGTACACGTAGTGACCTTAATGAAATGTTCTTAAAAGAACATGGTCAAGTTATGATTGCATCTAATGCGTTAGATATTCTAACGCGTTATTTATAAAAGAAGTCCTAAAAGTAACTACTTTTAGGACTTCTTTTATTTTTATTGTTCTTCTACTGTTGCAAGATAATCGTTGATTTCTTTAACAAGTGTATCTACATCCATTCCATGAACCGCACATGCATCTTCAATAGATTCCATTTGAGATGATGGACAACCTAAGCAATGCATACCCGCTCTCATAAGGATTGGAATAATACCTCTATCTACTTGAAGGATTTGACCAATTACCATATCTTTTGTAACTTGTTTAGCCATTTTTCTATTCTCCTTTTATTATAAAAAGTAATTTATTGTCTTACTCTTCCATTATAAGTATAATGATTTTATTTATCAACGTTAATTCTATTAATTATTTTGACTTGCTGATGTAAGCTGAGGAATAATTTGTTTCTTTCTTGAATACACGTCTTTTAAGAAAATGCTATCATCACCTTTAGGTAATGCAAAGGCACGTTCTACTACCCACTTTTCTGGTCCTACTGCAAATAATTCAGTTCCACCTACGATAACATCCGTTACCATAAGTACCACAAGGTCAAGATTTTCTCTCTCTCTTAAAGCTTCCATTTCTCCTAAAATTTCAGTTCTCATTTTATAGATACTTTTGAAGTCCCCTGTGTTAATTTGAGCTACTGCTGTATTGTATTTACCCAATGTAAACGGTTTACGGTCCATTTCTAAGAGCTCACCTGCAGGAACGCCTTCAAGTGAAGTGCCTGCAGCAATAAGGTCCATTCCATACTCTTCTAAATTCACTTCTGCAATTTTAGCTAGGCGTTTTGCCATCTTCTCATCTGTAGGTGTACAAGTCGGTGATTTGAAGATTAATGTATCTGAAAGAATCGCACTAAGCATAAGTCCTGCAATTTCTTTTGGAGGCATAATATTATGCTCTTCATACATTTTCGCTACAATAGTTGATGTACATCCTACTGGTTCTGCCCTTAAGTACACTGGACCTACTGTATCAATATTAGCAATACGATGGTGGTCAATGATCTCTTTAATTTCTGCTTGTTCAATACCTTTAGCACTTTGATCTCTTTCGTTATGGTCCACTAAGATAACAGGCTTTTTCTGAATATCTAGGATATGGCGTTTAGAAATGATCCCTTTAACTTTTCCTGCTTCATCTACGATTGGGAAATGTCTATGTGTTGTATTTAACATAATTTCTTTAACTTCATCAATTGTATCTTCTGTTTGGAAGTAAATTAAATCTTGATTTCCAATAAGATTTTTTACTGAGATACTTTGAGAAATCATTTTGATTGTTTTAAAGAATGAGTAAGGTGTACAAATAATAGCACATTCATTCTCTGGTTTTTCAGTGAATTCAAGTTGTTCCATATCTTGGTCTGTGATAATGACACAACCTGCACCAGATGCAATCGCCATTTGAATAAGTGCTTTGTTATTCCCTGTAATGATAATATCTACATCTCTTAATTTATCTTCATTTGTAATAGAAGCTGTTGTATAAACATCTCCTTCTACATAAGGTTGAGGATAATCACCATAGATGAGCTTACCTTCAAGCACAGCAGGAATATTTACAAATGGTGTGCGGTGATTTCTGAGTACTGAACCATCTGTTAAACCAATATAGGTTTTAGCAATATCAGAAATAGATACAACACCTGCTAATTTATGGTCTGGATAAAGAACCGGGATCATAGGTCTTCTATGTTCTGTCATTACATCCCAAGCCTTTTTTACAGAATCCACAACGTAGATAGGTGGAATTGCATAATACTTCATATCACTAACTTGTGGTTTAATATGTTCAATTAAAGTAGGTGCTTCTACATTAAATTGACTTAACGCATAATTTGTCTCTTTACTTATTTTTCCTAATCTAACTGCCTTTACATTGCTTTCACCTAGTGCACTTTTAAGATGCGCATAAGCTATAGCTGAACATATAGAATCAGTATCGGGATTTCTGTGTCCGAATACATAAGTCTCTTTTCCCATAATTCACTCCTTAATTTATCACGTACATAACATCTTTTGTTGTACTGAATTTAGTATATCCTTATTCCTTTCAAATCATTTATCCGCAAAGCAATAAGTGCTCCTTATACCTATACACATACATATTAAAGCAAAAAAGCCTGATTGATTAAATGTAAATCCTGGATAAATCACAAATACAGACCCTACAACTAAACCTAGTATAGCCATATAAGTTGCCTGATTGTATCGTGATAATAAAATCTTTACTATTTTCACACCGCCTACTAGCCCAACAAGTACTCCAATGCCTACAGGAATTAAAATACCTAAGTTGAACTCTGAAACTGCTGTAATAACAGAAGAGTATACCCCTAATGTCAACATAATAAATGATCCACTTATTCCTGGGATAATCATAGAAAAAGCACTAATCATACCAGCTACTGCAAACCAACATCCCATTCCTAAGTTTACTTCTCTTATTAGTCGCGTGCTGCCTTCTACATCTTTGCTTAATGCCATTCCTGTCATGATTGCTAAACTTACTACAAATGGAATCCAATTCCTTGTCCTAATCTTGGCATCTTCTTTGGCATGATTAATAACCATAGGTATACTTCCTATAATAATCCCCATAAATAAGAAATTAGTCTGCATATTATACTTTTCAAATAAGAAGGTAATAGCATTGCTAAAAAGTATAATACCTATTCCCATTCCCATTCCTATTGTAATTAAAAAAGGAAAATTTTCCTTTAATTTATTTTTGCTCAAGCTAACTGCATCTAGTAATGTATCATAAATGTTTAATACAACTGCCATTGTTCCAGCACTAATTCCAGGAATAACATTAGATATACCTAAAATAATTCCATACAATATGTTCATAATATGTTTTATCATGAGAGGCTCCTTTAAAATATGTATTATATATGCTTTACTATTATAATGCTTGTATGTTGTCATTACAATAATATACTGCTTTATTATACTTTATCTTCCTTATTATAGATAATTTTTCAATTATTTTGATACCCAATATTTTCATTTTAGAATTTTGTTTATTATTAAAATAAATTTTATATAATACTAAACATTTATAATAATATTTTTTTGTATTACTATTGACGTGTATACAGTATACATTATATAATAAAGGAGCAAAATAATTTAACTAATAACTATTATTAGTTGCCATATTTATTTGCAAATATGGTCAAACTAATAGTAGCTTATATTTAATATTAAAGGAGTTGACCTTAGCATGTTTGAACAATGGAATGGTTTTACAGCTGGTGAATGGCAAAAAGAAGTAAATGTACGTGACTTCATCCAAAAGAACTACACACCATATGAAGGTGATGATTCTTTCTTAGCAGGTCCTACTGAAAGAACAACTAAATTATGGAATGAAGTAGCAGAACTCATGAAAGTTGAACGTGAAAAAGGAATTTTAGATGCTGAAACAAAAATCCCTTCAACAATCACTTCTCACGGTCCTGGATACCTTGACAAAGATGCAGAACAAATTGTAGGTTTCCAATCAGATGCACCTTTAAAAAGAAATATCATGCCAAATGGTGGTATGCGTACAGTTAAAAATGCTCTTGAAGCTTATGGTTATGAATTAGATAAAGAAACACAAGATATCTTCTCAAAATATCGTAAAACACACAATGATGGTGTATTTGCTGCTTATACAACAGCTATTAAAAAAGCTAGACACTCAGGGATCATCACAGGTCTTCCAGATGCATACGGACGTGGACGTATCATCGGTGACTACCGTCGTGTTGCATTATACGGTGTAGATAGATTAATCGCTGACAAAGAAGCTCAAAAACTTACACTCGAAGTACCAAGTCTTACTGAAGATATCATCAGACTTCGTGAAGAGCTTACAGAACAAATTAGTGCTTTAAAAGAACTTAAAGTTATGGCTACTGGTTATGGATTTGATATTTCAGCTCCTGCTCAAACAGCTAAAGAAGCTGTTCAATGGACATACTTTGCATACCTTGGCGCTATCAAAGAACAAGATGGTGCAGCTATGTCACTTGGCCGTACATCTACATTCCTTGATATCTACATGGAAAGAGACCTTAAGGCTGGTATCATAACAGAAGAAGAAGCTCAAGAATTAATGGATCACTTCGTAATGAAATTACGTATGGTACGTTTCCTTCGTACTCCAGCATACAATGATTTATTCTCAGGAGACCCAACATGGGTAACAGAATCAATCGGTGGTATGGGTCTTGATGGTCGTACACTTGTTACAAAAACAAGCTTCCGTGTACTTCACACATTAGTAAACTTAGGACCAGCTCCAGAACCAAACTTAACAGTACTTTGGTCTACACACTTCCCACAAGGATTCAAAGACTTCTGTGCTAAAGTTTCTATTCAAACAAGTTCAATTCAATACGAAAATGATGACCTTATGAGAGCTTACTGGGGTGATGACTACGGTATCGCATGTTGCGTATCTGCAATGAGAATTGGTAAACAAATGCAATTCTTCGGTGCTCGTGCTAACCTTGCTAAAGCATTACTTTACGCTATTAATGGTGGTAAAGATGAAAAACATGGTGATCAAATTGCTCCACAATTCGCACCTGTTACTACAGAATACCTTGACTTCGATGATGTTTGGGCTAAATTTGATAACGTAATGGATTGGTTAGCTGAAACATACGTAAATGCATTAAATATCATTCACTACATGCATGATAAATACTGCTACGAAAAATTAGAAATGGCTCTTCATGATAAAGAAATCCTTCGTACATTTGCTACAGGTATTGCTGGTCTTTCAGTTGCAGCTGACTCATTATCAGCTATCAAATACGCAAAAGTAAAAACAATCAGAAATGAAGAAGGCCTTGTTGTTGACTATGATATCGAAGGTGAATACCCAGCATACGGTAACAACGACGATAGAGTTGATGATATCGCTGTTAAATTAACAGAAACATTCATGAACAAAATTAGAAAACACAAAACATACAGAAACTCTTACCCAACTATGTCTATCTTAACCATTACATCAAACGTAGTTTATGGTAAGAAAACAGGTAACACACCTGATGGACGTAAAGCTGGCGAACCATTTGCACCAGGTGCTAACCCAATGCATGGTCGTGATACAAAAGGTGCTATCGCATCACTTGCATCAGTTGCTAAACTTCCATATCAACATGCAGAAGATGGTATTTCATACACATTCTCAATCGTTCCAGGTGCTCTTGGTAAAGTAGCAGACGAACGTATCAGCAACCTCGTTGGTATGTTAGATGGTTACTTCGTACAAGATGGTCACCACTTAAACATCAACGTATTTGATCGTGAAACATTACTTGATGCTATGGATCACCCAGAAAAATATCCACAATTAACAATTCGTGTATCTGGTTATGCTGTTAACTTCATTCGTCTTACAAGAGAACAACAATTAGACGTTATCAACAGAACATTCCACGAAAGATTCTAATTACTAAATAAATTTTAAGATAGGAGGATAAGAGATCCTCTTATCTTCTTACACTACGGGAGGTATATGACATGATAGGCAGAATTCACTCAGTAGAAACCTGCGGTACTGTAGATGGGCCTGGGATTCGTTACATTTTATTTACACAAGGCTGCCCCCTTCGTTGTAAATATTGTCACAATCCTGACACTTGGAAAATGAATGACGGAAAGGAAGAAGATACTAACAATCTGATTCAAGACATTGTAAAATACAAGTCTTTCATGCAGTTTTCTGGTGGTGGTCTTACAGTAAGCGGTGGGGAACCACTTCTTCAACCAGACTTTGTAAAAGATCTGTTTGTGAAGTGTAAGCAAGAAGGTATCCACACTTGTTTAGATACCTCTGGATTTGTTGCTATCGAAAAAGCTAATCCTGTACTTGATTATACTGATCTTGTTTTACTTGATATTAAGTCATATAATCCTTCTGTATTTCAAGATTTAACTGGGGTACCTTTAGACCCTACATTAGCTTTTGCTAAACATCTTAACGAACGTAATATTCCTGTATGGATCCGTTATGTATACGTTCCTAATCTTACAGATAATGAAAAAGATATTGATGACTTAGCACAATTTTTAACTACATTATCCAACGTACAACGTATTGATATACTACCATTCCACAAAATGGGTGAGTTTAAATGGGAACAACTTGGTTTTGAGTATTCTTTACTTGATACTGAACAACCTACTAAAGAATCTGTAGCACAAGCTAAAAGTATCTTTACAAAATATAACTTACCTGTATTTGCCTAGTAATTTCTTTTAATATCAAAACGATTAAAATAAATCAAAAGAAAAGAGTATGTAGTTTGCCCCTACATACTCTTTTCTTCTATTTCTTGAGATTTACTTTTAAATATTTTCTTCCATAAGGAAGTTTTTTGCCCAATTTGTTCAAGCTCAGCCATTTGTTTGCGCATCACTTGCATCTCTCTCATCGTCTCATCAATTTTCTTATAGTATTCTTCATCTTTAAGTTGCTGAATCGCCTCAAGTTCCATAATTTTTTGATTCATCATTATATCCATCTCTTGACTAATTTCTTCTTTAAGTTGAGTCTTATTTTCTTCTCCATATTCAACAAGTGTTTGCTTTAACATTTCTTTGATAATAAGACTAAACTGTTTGACCTTCTGATCATCTTTGTCCGTAATATCTATATCTACTTCTGCATTTAAAGTTGGTATACCCTTTATAGACGTAGCACCCACTTGTGCAAGCGACTCTATTCCTTCTTCTTCTAAATTATGTATGACATTACGAATTCCTTTTAACTCCAACCCCTGTTCTCTCAACTCTTTGATTTGATGTAATATAACCATATCTTTTTGTGTATATATACGATGCCCCTGAGCATTTCTATGTATTTGTAAATCTAACTCTTTTTCGTAATATCTTAATACATATGCTTCGATATCTAAAGCTGTGGCCACTTCTTTGATGGTGTACATTTTTTCGTTCATTCCGATCCCCCTTCATTAGTAACGAGACTCTTTTATTAAATTATACCATATTATTCCATTTTTTCAATATTATTTAATTTTCCTCTTCATATCATCTTTTTAATTTATGATTATACTACTTATATACTTTGAATTTCAAATTACTTGTTATTCAAATTACTTATAAATCAAATTACTTATAAATCAAATCAATTATAGACCAAATTTTATTATATGAGGTGA
>NZ_JAVVQU010000013.1:50114-59844 GCF_036655075.1 Niameybacter sp.
TCAAATTACTTATAAATCAAATCAATTATAGACCAAATTTTATTATATGAGGTGACTTATGTTAAAAAAACAACTTACTATAGGAAATTTAAAACCTACTTTCCCAATTATTCAAGGCGGTATGGGCGTGGGAATTTCTCTTAGTTCTCTCGCAGGCCATGTTGCTAAATGTGGGGGAATTGGTATTATCTCTGGCGCTCAAATTGGCTATAGAGAGAAAGACTTTATTAAAAATCCTCTTCGTGCTAATCTTGATGCTTTAAAACACGAAATTCAACTTGCTCGTGAAATAGCTCCCGATGGCATTATTGGTGTTAATCTGATGGTAGCCATGAAACATTATGCTGAATATGTGAAAAAGGCTGTAGAGGAAAAAATAGACTTAATTATATCAGGTGCTGGACTTCCTCTAGATCTCCCTAAATATACTAAGGATACACACACTAAGGCTATACCTATTGTATCTTCTGCTAAAGCTGCCAATATTATTTGCAAACAATGGGACCGCAAATATAATTTTGCACCTGATGCAATCATAGTAGAAGGACCTCTAGCAGGGGGGCATCTAGGCTTTTCTGCCTCTGATCTTGAAGAATGTCCTCCTCTAGTTGAGGATATTCTTCAAGAAGTTAAAGTCATTGCCCAAGAATATGGTGCTAAATACAATAAATCTATTCCAGTTATTGTGGCTGGTGGTGTCTATGATGGTACAGATGTACAACATATGCTTGAAATAGGTGCTGATGGCATCCAAATGGCTACTCGTTTCGTTACAACCTATGAATGTGATGCCCATTTGGCTTTTAAAGAAGCTTATATCAACTCCACGCCTGAAACTATAGGCATTATTAAAAGTCCTGTAGGGATGCCAGGACGTGCTATTTTGAACCCTTATGTTACAAACCCTGCTGGCAATAAAGCTTGTTTCTACGATTGCCTTCACAAATGTGGTATAACGGATATTCCTTACTGTATTTCCAAAGCTCTTATTCATGCGGTTACTGGAGATACTGAAAATGCACTTTTATTCTGCGGTAGTAATGCTTATAAAGCAACTAAATTGGAACATGTAAAAGATATATTTGAAGAAATCCAACTCGCTATTTGTTAAAATAAAACACCAACCAAAAAGCTCCTAGATACTTATATGGTATCTAGGAGCTTTTGTCTTATTCTCTATCCTTATTGGCAAACTTAGTGTATTGTCCGAGCCATACAAGTTCTACTGTACCTGTCGGACCATTTCTCTGTTTAGCAATAATAACTTCGCCTATATTTTTCTTTTCTGAATCTGCATGGTAGTATTCATCACGATACAGGAACATAACAACGTCAGCATCCTGCTCAATCGCTCCAGATTCCCTTAAATCTGATAACATAGGTCTATGGTCTGCACGTGTTTCACAAGCACGTGAGAGCTGAGAAAGGGCGATAACAGGAGCCTGCATTTCACGTGCAAGTGCCTTAAGTCCCCTTGAGATTTCTGAGATTTCTTGTTGTCTAGAATCACCTTTAGCATTTCCAGACATCAGTTGCAGGTAGTCAATCATGATAAGGTCTAGGCCTCTTTCCATTTTTAGTCTACGACATTTTGCACGCATTTCCATAATATTGATACCTGGGGTATCATCTATAAATACGTCTGCCGCACTTAAATTGGGAATAGCCATAGCAATGCGGTCCCAGTCCTCAGGGTCAAGATTACCTGTTCTGACTTTCTGAGCATCTACCAATGCTTCTGCACAAAGCATACGGTTTACTAACTGGTCCTTTGCCATTTCCAGACTAAATACTGCTACCTTTTTCTTATATTTAATAGCAGCTGTTTGAATAATGTTAAGAGAGAAAGCTGTTTTCCCCATAGATGGTCTTGCTGCTACTAGAATTAAGTCAGAGGGTTGCATACCTGCAGTCTTATAATCTAAGTCGATAAAACCTGTAGGCACACCTGTAATACCACCTTTAGTCGTATGTGCTTCTTCTATTTTATCAATAGCTGTTACAACAATTTCATTAATATGCGAGAAGTCCTCTGTCTGCACATTCTGTGTAATATCAAAGATTTGCTTTTCTGCAAAGCCCATAATATCATGAAGTCCGTCTTCACCTTCGTAACTTTTTGCACTAATATCTTGACTCGCTTTAATAAGCTTTCTAAGCATGGACTTTTCTTGAACAATTTTAGCATATTCTTTAATATGTGCTGAAGTTGGTACTATCGTTGCCAATTCTGCTAAGTAACTAATTCCGCCTATTTGTTCTAATACACTCTTTTCTGCCAATCTATTTTGTATAGTTACCAAATCTACAGGGCTATTAGAAACATGTAGCTCCACCATAGCCTCATAGATTTGTTGGTGATCTGGCCTATAAAAATCCTTAGGTCTTAGTGACTCTGTTGCAACAATAAGTGCTTCATGGTCCATAATAATAGCCCCAAGAACCGATTGTTCTGCCTCAATATTATGTGGAGGAATGCGCATTATTTGTGTTTCATCCATAAACGTTCCTCACGTCCTTTGTTATTTATTATTTTGCTTCTACTGTTTCTACTGTTACTTGCGCTGTTACTTTAGCATGTAACTTAACTTCTACTGTTTTAGTCCCAATAGCTTTAATTGGCTGAGAAAGTTGGATTTTCTTTTTGTCAACTTTTACGCCAAAGTTTGCATCAATACTTTCTGCAATTTCTTTTGTTGTAACAGAACCAAATACTCTTCCGCCTTCACCTGTTTTAATAGGAATAATAACTTTTTTATCATTTATAGCTGTTTTTAATTCATTTGCACGGTCAAGTTCTTCTTGTTTTTTCTTATCTTCTGAACGTTGTTCTACTTTTCTTTGATTCATATTAACTGAATTTGCTTCTACGGCTAAACCTTTTGGGAAAAGAGCATTACGTGCGTATCCATCTTTAACTTCTAAAATCTCACCTTTTTTACCTACTTTTTTTACATCTTGTGTTAATATAACTTTCATTTTATTCACCTTCCTGTTTGTAATCTGTAATCGCTAGTTTAAGTTTAACTTTTACTTCTTCTATTGTAACATCTTTAAGCTGAGCACCTGCAATATTTTTGTGACCTCCGCCACCTAACATTTCCATAATGCGTTGAACATTGGTGTCTCCTAAAGCACGTGCACTAATCATGAGGGTCTCACCACTTTGTGTAATAACAAATGTAGTTTGAATGCCTTTAATAGTAAGTAGTTCATCTGCTACTTGTGCTGCAATAATATTAGAGTGTTCATGTTCACCCTCTACAACAGCTACTGCAGTATCCTCATCCCATATTTCAGCATCTTTAATAGTAGCTGCTTTAACCTTATAAGTCTCCATATCATTTTGGAACAACATACGTACGCGTGTACTATCTGCTCCTGCTCTTCTTAAAAAAGCCGCTGCCTCAAAAGTTCTAACACCTGCTTTAAAAGCAAAGTTTTTAGTATCTACTGTTATCCCAGCCAAAAGTGCATCTGCCTCTACCTGAGTCAATTTCACCTTATCTGTTAAATAAATAAGAATTTCAGAAATCATTTCACACGTTGAAGAGATAAATGGCTCTATATAAGATAGTACTGCATCTTCAATATAATCTGTACTTAATCTATGATGGTCAAATACAACTACATTCTCTGCTTTATCAATAAGTGCTGGATGCTCTACATAACTTTTTCTATGCACGTCTACCATAACAAGTAATGTTTGCTTTGTAAGCTCTTGTTCTGCTTTATCACTTGTAATAAATAAGTCTTTATACTCTGGATGTTCCACAATACGACTATAAAGTTCTTGTACTGCAAATGTGGATTCACTAAGTATGATTTGAGCTTTCTTACCCATTAATGTTGCAGCTCTATAGACACCCATAGCTGCACCAAGGCAGTCCATATCTATATTTTTATGTCCCATAATAATAACTTTATCCGCATCATGTAAAAGTTCTTTGAAAGCGTATGCTTTAATTCTTACTTTTACTCTTGTGCTCTTCTCTACTTCTTTTGTCTTACCACCGTAGAATGTATACTTATCATTACGCTTAATAATAGCTTGGTCTCCACCTCTACCAATAGCTAAGTCAAATGCTGCTCTTGCATCTTCTTTAGATTCTGTAAGTGATTTAAAATTACGGCCAATTCCTATACTGACCGTTACAGGTAAATCATTTCCCACTTGAATATGCCTAAGTTCATCTAATACATCAAACTTACGACTTTGCATCTTTTCTAAACTCTCTTGTGTAAAGAAAATCATATAGCGGTCTCTATCAAATTTACAGACTGCTACATCACTATTCTTAAACCATACACTTATTTTTCTATCAATAATAGCCCCTAACATTGGGCGCCTTACTTCTTCTATACTTTGCATGATTTCTTCATAGTTATCTACATAGACAAAACCTATCATACAACGTTGTTTCTGTACTTCTTCTTCTAAAAGTTTATGATCTGTTGTATCCATAAAGTAGAGTACATATTGAAATCCCACACTATTAGAATCTACTATAATCTTATTGCATAACATTTGATAATGTTTATGCTCTGTTATAATTTCTCTTTGATACAGCTCATCTTTCTTTGGAAAACTTTCTAATTGCAAATCTGAAAATATAGAACGAATATGTTTATCTACAACCTCATCTTCATCTACCATAGTTTTAAATGAGTTATTCCCCCAGCATATTGCCCCCATCTTATCAAGGACCACTACCGGAATAGGGGAATTTACAAACATATCTTTCTTTACCACACTTAGTGCGTCAACTTGCTCTGTAATTTCCTTTTGCATCTTCTGTATCAATCTATTTTCTAGAATAAAACTATAGGCTAGCATACCTACAAAAATAAGCGCTGTAAAGATGCCTATAAATGTATTAAAATAGATACTTACTATACCTTGTATAATACCTATAATAAAGCCAATTTGAGTAAATCTCAGAATATACGCCATATAGCCTAATGAATTCTTCCTCTTAGTACTCATATTCACTACCTTCCCTAACTAAACGATAATATCAACTTTTCTAAAATTAAATAATGTATCTGCCAATCCTACTAGCATCATTATAAAAGGCATTATAAAAAATACTAATACTGACAATACAATACTCATTGTCTTAGTTGAACTTGTAAGTTTACTCTTTTTAATAAGCATAATAAGAGCAATGATTCCTACTATTTGTAATAAATATATAGTAAAGGAATATAGGTTCATTGCTAGTGCTACTATACTACTAGAATCTTCTCCTACAAATAATGCAATAAAGCTAGAGATTACTAAAAGAACTCCCATCCATCTTGAAAACTTAAAGTATGCAAATTGGTTAAGGGGAAGCATTCTCCATCTCTTAAAACGTCCTATAATTGTTATAAAAACTGTACTTAATACGCCTAATACTACACCTATTTGTAATAAAAATGCAGGGTATAAATATTTCAGCATATCTACACTCATTATAAACTGCTTCTTCATTAATGAAAATTGCTCTTGCATTTCTTGAGATACTGCCTGATTTTGCACTTTTAATGCCTCATTCACTAAGGCTATATACTGTTCTTTTGCTGCATCTAAAAAACCATTATACATTTGCATATAATCAATGTTAAAATACTTCATTCCTATAATATATAGATAAAATACTCCAACTATTCCAATGCCTGTATACATAGCAATCTGTGGAAGTGCTAGTTTATTCCTATAGCAGGTTACGAATATATGAGCAGGGACTGCCACACTTATAAGATATAATAATACCTCAGCTATATTCCCTGTTAATAGGAATAGCATGAGTGAAATAATCAAATGTATAAGTAAGTCTCTTTTATAATTTTTTTTATTACCCATTAAAAAAATGGTCATTGGCACCATTAGAAGGGGTGCTAAAAAGATAAGTGTAAAAGAATAAATTCCTATTACACCTAATACAATATATGTTGCTATCATTAGTCCTATTTTAAAATTCTGTTTTACCTGTTGATTCATAGCGTCTTATTCCTCCTAGAATGAGCATAAGTTGCCATGTACCTACTCATATATTTTCATATTATATCATAAATTCAAGTTTAGATATACCCCCTCTGGCATATGCCTACTAAATAGCATAAAAAAAAGCACTGCCGAAGCAGTGCGTGTGCATATTGTGTGTGCGCTTATTTGTCTCTCTATATAGTGCTGAATTGAATCTTAAAAATACTAATTAATCTTGAGTGTATGGTAAAATTGCGATATGTCTAGCACGTTTGATTGCAACTGTAAGTTTACGTTGTGCTTTTGCAGAGTTACCAGTAATTCTTCTAGGAAGAATTTTACCTCTTTCAGAGATAAACTTTTTAAGTGTGTTAATATCTTTATAATTAATCTTTTTGATATTATCACCAGCAAATTGGTTAACTTTACGTCTTCTACGACTACGTCTTTTTTGCATTGCCATTGTATTTTCCCTCCTTCATTTTAATAAATATTGGTTAAAATGGTAAATCGTCGTCTTCTTCCATAGTAGTTGGCATGAATCCATCTACCGGATTACTTGAAGGAGGAGCTGAGACAGGTGACATAGTATCAAGTGGGCTATTAGTCATAACACCTCTTGATTCAGCTGAAGATTTACTTTCTGCAAAATGTTGCTCTTCAACCACAACTTCAATAGATGTGTGTTTAACTTTTTGTTGGTCTTCCCAACTATTCGTTTGGAGTCTACCTACGACTGCAACCATCTGTCCTTTTCTAAAGAACTTCTCTGCAAATTCGCCAGCTTTTCCAAAAGCAACTATATTGAAGAAATCCACGTCGGGCTCTCCTTGTTTTGCAAATTGTTTTCTAACAGCTAGTCCATATCTTGCTACTGCAACTGGGTTGGCTGATTGTGAATAACGAACCTCTGGATCACGTGTTAAACGTCCCATAAGCATAACTTTATTCATATCATAACCTCCTTCTTCTAATAGTAATTATTATTTTTCATCAAGACGTACGATTAAGTAACGAAGAACAGTTTCTGTGATACGAAGTCTACTTTCAACTTCTGCTGGAGTTGATGTTTCTCCATTGAATTGAATGAAGTAGTAGAAACCTTCTTTTTGTTTGTTGATTTCGTAGCAAAGTTTTCTTCTGCCCCAATCATCAACATTAGTAACTTCACCTCCGAAACGAGTGATTAATTCTTTCACTTTTTCAAGGTTAGCTAATTTTTCTTCTTCACTTAAAGTTGGGATAAATACTAGTGCTAATTCGTAGTTTTTCATCTTGGCACCTCCTTCTGGACTTTGGCCCTACATCAGTGTGTAGAGCAAGGATTACATTACAGTTTATTATGATAGCATACTTATATATCTAATACAAGCACTTTAAACAAAAATAATACTGGATAATGTTGCTTTTTAAGCTTCATTGTCAGCTTTTTTAAGTATTTTTTTTACACTTTTTTCAAATTTTTCTCGAGGTAGCATAATGATATGCTGGCATTCTTTACAGCGCAGTTTGAAGTCCGCGCCTACTCGTAGAACTTCCCAGGCGTTAGTTCCACAAGGGTGCGGCTTCTTCATCTGCACTACATCTCCAATTTGATAGTTCAATTCTTTACCCTCCTTTGATTAATTGCCATTTTTACTTGTTATTATACATGATTCTTTGACAATTATAAATCATACCCCTATCTACTCCTACTTATCCGTTTTAGTCTGCATATACTTCTTATTCCATTTATTAAGAAATGGAATATAGTTGATATCTTCTATAGTAATCGTATGTGTAAAAAAAGTCATACACGCATAGGTCACTATAGCAAAAGCAATCACTAACAAAATCGCGTATGTTAAGCTACTCATTATGAATAAAAGCACTTTATATAGGTAGAAACTCATTATTCCCATGACAACTGAACATATTAAAGGCTTAATGATAACAGCCTTCCAATTTACTTTAATCTGCAAAATCTTTTTTAATGCTCTCATATTAAATAGGGTATAAATCATATAACAAATGGTTGTACTGATTGTAATCCCATAAATATGAATATTAGGATTACCTAACAATAAGCCATTGAGCACTATTTTAACAAGTAATGCTATTGCTACATACAGCGTAACACGATGCTGCTTTCCAATCGCTTGTAGCATCCCTGCCGTTAGCTGAGCCAATGTCATAAATACAATAGCTATAGCACCTACTGTAAATAGGCTACCTCCATCCGGTGCTGAAGCATAGACAAGCTTCATTATAGGTTCTCCAAACAATGTTAGTCCTACTGTAGCCGGCATTGCTATAAGCATACCCATTTTTAGTAGTCGATTCATTTTATGCTCTAATCCCTTGTAATCCCTTCTTGCATAATCTCCTGCTATGGCAGGAATAGAAGAAGTAACAATAACAAGTATAATACCTACTGGAATATTAATAAATTGAGTATACTTACTTAGAAATTGTCCTGATAAGCTTGTTACAATGGTTTGTGTATCCATAGATATAGCATCTGTAACAGGAATTACACTTAACTGTCCCATACTACGCAACTTATCTACTGTACTTGGTAGGTAATAAAATAACATTGTATTATCAATTAGAGTAATTAAAGCAAAAAGTGCTGCTGTAATCACCAGCGGTAAAATGGTAATAAGTAATTGTTTAATAATGCTACGGTTAGAAGGATATATATAGTAATGCTCTTCAACTTGCTCTAGATTATACTTCTTATAAGTACATTGATAGATGACTACTATAGTCACCATCCCCGCTAGTGCCCCTATTCCCGTTCCTAATGTACTCCCCATAGCTGCCACACCAATCCCACAGGGTATAAACATTGCAGCCAACAGCACACTAAATACTGCGTTAAAAAGCTGTTCTATAACTTGAGAAATTGCAGTTGGCATCATATCATTAAGCCCTTGAAAATACCCTCTTATAACTGCCATTAAACTTACCACTACTACTGTTGGGGCCAGTGCCTTTAATGGTAATACAATATCTTCTCCCCCTTTTAGAATATGTGCTATCTCCTCCGCCCCAAACCAAAGTCCAAAGGCTAAAACAATACTAATGATCCCTGTATAAATAAATGTAATTCTAAAAATGCGCTTAACATCCTGGTATGCCTTCAAACTCATACATTCTGCTATCAACTTTGAAACAGCATTAGGAATGCCTAGACAGCTTACTGTAATAATAAGTACATAGACTTGATAAGCAAGTCCATATATAGCATTTCCTGCATCCCCTAGAATATTAACAATAGGGATGCGATATACGACACCCACTAATTTACTTATAAAAGTGGCTATTGTTAATATCATAATTCCTTTAGCAACTTGTTTACCAGTTATCTTTTGTTCCATTCTATACTGCCTCACTTCTAAATGTAAGTTAATACGTTTTATTAATTATAGTCTGTTCATTTTAGAATGTCTAGTTTATACAATATTAAATTCAGAATATCAAAACGCGAAAAAAAGAGCTTAGATATAATCTAAGCTCTTTTATAAAGGCGGCAACCAGATTTGAACTGGTGATGAAGGTGTTGCAGACCTCTGCCTTACCACTTGGCTATGCCGCCGTATTAATTTGGCAACCACTTACTCTCCCAGTCCGTCTCCAGACAAGTACCATCAGCCGATTTAGTCTTAACCTACGTGTTCGGTATGGGAACGGGTGTGTCCCTAAATCGCATCGTCACCAAAAAATGACCCATAGGAGAATCGAACTCCTGTTACCGCCGTGAAAGGGCGGTGTCTT
>NZ_JAVVQU010000014.1:0-8293 GCF_036655075.1 Niameybacter sp.
GGGAATAATTACCTTTTTGTATTACTGTTTTCTATTTTTCATACTTTATTTACTTAAATGTTTGGCACACATATAAGCAGTTGAAAAAGCTGCTTGTAAATTATACCCACCCGTATCGCCATCAATATCTAGCACTTCACCAACACAATAAAGACCTTTTTGCTTACGACTTTCCATTGTAGTAGGATTAATATGTTTAAGTGCAATCCCGCCTGCTGTAACCATAGCAGAGTTCATACCGCCAATACCTGAAAGATTGAAAGTGCACTTAGTAAGTTCTACAACTAATGCTTCTCTTTCCGGTTTAGAAAGACGTGCACAAGTTTGATCAAGCGGAATACCTAAATGTTCTAAAACAGTTTCACAAAAACTGCGCGTAAGCGATTCATACTTCTTGAGATAAGTGAGCAAAGCCTCTTTCCCCCGCTGTGGGATTTCCTTAGCAAATTGATCACGTACCATTTCATAATTTAAAGGATATAAAAAGTTCACTGTCAGTTTATCTCCTGGTGACATCCATCTAGTCCCATCTAAAATAACAGGCCCTGAAAGACCCTTATGTGTAAAGAGTAAGCTCCCATGACGTTCTACAACTTTCTTGTTATCACGCCACAAGGTTACCCCTGCATCTTTAAAAGAAATGCCTGATAGTGGACAATAAGTACGCTCATGCGTTGTGACATAAGTAAGTGCTGGATGTGGCTCAACGATATCATGTCCTAGCGAAGCTGCTAGATGATACCCATCACCTGTGCAACCTAAATGAGGAAATGATTTTCCGCCTGTTGCAATAATAATGTGATCTGCAAAGTAACGTTTTCCAGCTTCTGTTTCTATGGTGAAAATCTCATCATAAAGACTGATTTGATGTACAGACTGGTTATAAGCAATTTCTGCATTGTGCTTTTTGCACATCATTAAAAGTGCATTAAGCACATCTCCACTTTTCAGACTCTTAGGAAAAATCTTGCCATTTTCACGCATTTCGCTCGAAACACCTTCACGTTCAAAGAAGCGTACAGTATCTTCGTTGGTAAAAGTTGTTAAAGCACGTTTAATAAACTTCTTATGATCACCATAGCGTCCAAAAAACTCTTCTATTGGACCGCCATGTGTAAAATTACATTGGCCGCTTCCCGAAACAAGTAACTTTTTACCTGCTTGACTATTCTTTTCTAATACAAGTACTTTCTTACCTGCTTTTCCAAGGATTCCAGCCGCAAAAAGACCTGCTGGACCTGCTCCAATAATAATAGTATGGTAATGCATAGCTTCCTCCTTTTGTCTGACGTATACGCCCTTTATAGTTAATCTATCTTAATCATTATTGTTTAAATATGCTTAAAGTGATAAGTTCAGCATCTATACTGTTGAATCTTATATAAGTTATTGACCTAAAGGCGTCAATTTATACTTAGTTGCCTCTTCATGCGCCAGTTAAGCCGCTATATGATTAAAGCATTACTTTTTAGCAACCTTAATAGAATAGCAAGAAATATGTCGAAATGCAATGATTTTTAACAAAAAAAGTCCAGGGTTACCTGGACTTTTCTTGTGTTATAAAGACTTTTCTATTTTCCCATAAATATTGTGCACCGGATACAACTGTTAAAATTAAGGCAGCATAAGCTAGAAGTGTAGCAAGTAATGACCAAAAGCTTAAGTTGATAGGTGCTAGGTATACAATAATCATCATCATTTGGACAATGGTTTTAATCTTGCCTAGTGAACCTGCGGCAATTACAATATTTTCACTAGCTGCCACTAAACGCAAACCTGAAACGGCAAACTCACGTAGTAAAATGACCACTACAATCCAGGTAGGTAAGCTACCTGCCGGAAGTACACCACTCATATCTACAATAGCAATCATAGCCGCTGTTACGAGCATTTTATCAGCTAGCGGATCCATAAACTTTCCTAAGTTGGTGACAAGGTGATATTTGCGAGCAAGATACCCATCTAAGAAATCAGTAAAACTTGCAACAACAAATATCCCAAGTGCAATCCATAAAGTCATAGGAAGTCCAAGCCACGGATTCCAAATAACACCCATAAAAACAAACACCAATAGTATTCTTGCTAATGTAAGTTGATTAGCAATATTCATAACTCCATCCCCATTCTTTGACACTTAAATTAAAGTACCAATTAAATCGTAATCACTTGCTTCTGTAATTTCAACATCCACATAATCACCAGAAATGAGTTCCCCTTCAAAAGGAATGAACACTTGTCCATCAATTTCAGGTGCATCTTGATAAGAACGTGCAATGTACACATCTTCATTAGTCAATTTACCTTCAATCAGTACACGCATTTTTTGGCCTACTTTAGCCTGTGTTAAGGCTTCAGAAATTTCATGTTGGATAGACATAATGATATCTTTACGTTTCGCCTTAATGTCTTCATCAATTTGGTCATGGAGGCGTGCAGCTGGTGTACCTTCTTCTTGTGAGTAAGTAAAGACGCCAAGACGATCAAAGCGCATTTCCTTTACGAAGTTGCATAATACTTCAAAGTCTTCTTCTGTCTCACCAGGGAAACCAACAATTAAGGTTGTACGAATACCAATACCTGGTATTACTTCACGAAGCTTGTTCATTTTTGCAATAAGATCTGCATGTGTACTTTTTCTAGCCATACGCTTTAAGACTGGATCCGCCGCATGTTGAATTGGAATATCTAAATATTTACAAACTTTATCATTGTTTTTAATTTCTTCAATAAGTTCATCTGTAATATTTTCAGGGTAACAGTAAAGAATACGAATCCATTCGATACCTTCAACTTGTCCTAGTTCATTCAGAAGTTTAGCTAAAGTTTCATCTCCTGAAAGATCCGTCCCATATAAAGTGGTGTCTTGAGCTACTAAAATCAACTCACTTACGCCATCTTTAGCAAGACGTTTAGCTTCTGATATAAGTTGGTCCATTGGACGAGAACGATATTTTCCACGAAGAGATGGGATAATGCAATAGGTACATTTGTTATCGCATCCTTCTGCAATTTTCATGTAAGCAAAATAGCCTGCAGTTGTTAAAATACGCGGCATATTTTCAATATGTTCACGATCAATAGTTTCAAAGTTTTGAACTTTAATACCATTTTCTTTAAGAACCTCTGCAACAGTTTCAACAATCTTATCGTAAGAAGTTGTTCCAACTACAGCATCCACTTCAGGCATTTCATCTAAAATCTCTTGTTTGTACCGTTGGGCCATACATCCTGTTACGATTAGGGCTTTACAAGCACCTGTTTCTTTATATTTGGCTACATCTAAAATTTGTTCGATACTTTCTCTTTTAGCATCTTCAATAAAACAACATGTATTGACTACGAGAACCTCTGCCTCTGATTCATCTGCTATAAGTGTAAAGCCTGCTTCATTTAAGAGGCCTAACATATGCTCGCTGTCTACTAAATTTTTGTCACATCCTAAGGATACAAAGGCTATTGTATGTTTCAAATTCATTTCTCCTTCCTCATGGCTGCTGCTTGCACACAGTTGTGCATCAACATGGCAATAGTCATAGGGCCTACACCTCTTGGCACTGGGGTAATAAGACTTGCAATACCTTCACAAGATACAAAATCTACATCTCCACAGAGGTTACCATTTTCATCTCGGTTCATTCCAACGTCAATGACAACGACACCTTCTTTAAGCATATTACCTGTAATCATTTTGGCTACGCCAACAGCCACTACAAGCACGTCGGCTTGCTTCACTTCTTCTTGTAAATTTTTTGTTTTTGAATGGCACATAGTTACTGTAGCATGTTCTCTTAGTAAAAGCAAACTAATTGGTTTACCAACAATGTTACTTCTTCCCACAACAACGCATTTTTTACCCACTAAGTCCACTTGATAACGTTTAAGAAGCTCCATAATCCCAGCAGGTGTGCAGCTTACAAAACCAGGTGCACCTACTAAAAGAGCACCTGCATTAGCTGTATGAAACCCATCCACATCCTTACATGGATCAATAGCAGCAATAACCTTTTGTTCATCCATATGATGCGGTAACGGAAGCTGTATAAGGATTCCATGTATTTCAGTATCTTGATTAAGTACGTCAATGAGTTCTAATAAATGTGCTTCACTTGTTTGTTCAGGCAGCTCGTAAGAAAAAGATTTAATACCTACATATTCACAAACTTTTTTCTTATTGCCTACATATACTTTTGAAGCACTATTATCTCCTACTAAGACAACAGCAAGACCAGGCATAATGCCTGAATCTTGAAGCTGTTTGACTTTTACTTTAAGTTCATCTTTAATTTGGTTAGAGATTAAAGTACCATTTATAATTCGTGTTTCCATATCAATTCCTCCATTAGAAGAGACCAGTAATGACCCCTTTTTCATCAATATCAATAGCCTCTGCCGCTGGTTTCTTAGGAAGTCCTGGCATTGTCATCACGTTTCCTGTAAGCGCAACAATGAAGCCCGCTCCTGCTGATATCCTAACTTCTCTAATCGTTGTTGTAAAGCCCTCTGGCCTTCCAAGTGCTTTAGGATCATCAGAAAGAGAATATTGGTTTTTAGCCATACATACAGGTAAGTGTGAAAGACCAAGGTTTTCAATACGTGCAATCGCTTTAGCTGCATTCGCTTCAATCACCACATCTTTTGCGCCATAGATTTGGGTGGCAATTGTACGAATCTTTTCTTTAATGCTTAAGTCTTCTTCATAAAGGTATTTAAAATGGCTTGGTTTAGTCTCAAGTACTTCAAGAACCTTTTCAGCAAGTGCTACCCCTCCATTACCACCATGTTCCCATACAGTTGCTGGTGCAAAATCACAACCCAATGACTCACATTTTGCTTTGACATAAGTTATTTCTGCTTCTGTGTCCGTAATAAATTGATTCAAAGTAACAACAACAGGTACACCGAACTTATATACATTTTCAATGTGTTTTTCAAGGTTAACAATGCCTTTTTCTAGTGCTTCTAAGCTTTCTTCTTTTAAATCCTCTTTTGCTACCCCACCATTATATTTAAGCGCACGAATGGTTGTAACAAGTACAACAGCATCTGGTTTTAAGTCTGCTTTACGGCATTTAATATCAAAGAACTTTTCTGCGCCAAGGTCCGCACCGAAACCAGCTTCTGTTACGACGATATCGCCTAATTTAAGTGCAAGTTTTGTAGCTCGTACACTATTACATCCATGTGCAATATTAGCAAATGGGCCACCGTGCATGAGTACAGGTGTATTTTCTAAAGTTTGCACAAGGTTTGGTTTGATAGCATCTTTAAGAAGAGCTGCCATAGCACCTTCTGCATTCAGTTCACGTGCTGTAACAGATTTTCCTTCGTAGCTATAACCAATAATAATATCCCCTAATTTTTGTTTAAGGTCCATAAGATCAGTTGCAAGACATAAAATAGCCATAATTTCTGAAGCAACTGTAATCATAAAGCCATCTTGACGTGGAATGCCATTTAGCATACCTCCAAGACCAATTACAATATCTCTTAAAGCACGGTCATTTAAATCTACGCAGCGTTTCCACGTAATCGTTCTTGAATCAATTTGAAGGAGATTTCCTTGGTGAATATGGTTATCGATAATGGAAGCCAGGAGGTTATTTACTGCACCAATGGCATGAATATCTCCTGTAAAGTGTAGGTTGATATCTTCCATAGGGACAACTTGAGCATATCCACCACCAGCGGCCCCTCCTTTAATTCCCATACATGGTCCAAGAGATGGTTCACGAAGAGCAATAATTGCATTTTTTTGAAGTTTGCAAAGGGCTTGTCCAAGGCCTACAGTAATCGTTGTTTTACCTTCTCCAGCTGGTGTTGGATTAGTTGCAGTGACTAAAATAAGTTTACCATCTTTACGGTCTTTTACTTCTTCAAAGAGTTCATGAGAAAGTTTAGCCTTGTAGTTTCCATAAAGTTCTAGGTTTTCTTCGCTAATTCCAGTTCTTTTAGCAACTTCCTTAATTGGGTTCATAATAGCTTCTTGTGCAATTTGAATATCTGATTTAAACATCTTTATTCATCTCCTTTTGTGGTGTGTGTCATATTGAGTACTTTTCTAGGTTTACTCCCTTCATCCGGGCCTACGATGCCGCGTGCCTCTAGTGTTTCCATTAGCCTGGATGCTCTATTAAAGCCTATTCTAAAATATCTTTGTAACATAGATATAGAGAGTTTATCTTTACCGTTTGCTAAATTAATGGCTTCGACGATAAGTTCATCTTCATCACCACTTTCTATTGCAACGGGTGGTGCCGCAATGCTTTCAATAACAGCTTCTTCATATTGGGCAGTTCTTGTGTTTTTCACAGCTTCCACAATACTTTCAACTTCTTGATCAGAGACAAAAGCCCCTTGAATACGTAAAGGCTTAGATTCTCCAATAGGACAAAAGAGCATATCTCCCTTTCCAAGGAGTTTTTCAGCTCCGTTTGTATCTAAAATAGTTCTTGAGTCAATGCCTGATGATACAGCAAAGGCAAGTCTAGATGGAATATTTGCTTTAATAACACCTGTGATGACATCTACAGATGGGCGTTGTGTTGCAATAACTAAATGAATTCCCGCTGCACGTGCCATCTGCGCAAGGCGGCAAATGGCATCTTCTACTTCTTTTGCAGCTGTCATCATCAAGTCTGCAAGCTCGTCTATAATAATGATAATACTTGGCATTTTTTGTATAGGGTTGCTCACTTTAGTGTTAAACCCTTTCATATCTCTTACATTATTATCAGCAAAAAGCTGATAACGCTTGGTCATCTCATTTACGGCCCAAGCTAATGCGCCTGCGGCCTTCTTAGGATCTGTTACAACAGGAATAAGAAGATGTGGAATGCCATTATAGACATTTAGTTCCACGACTTTTGGATCAATCATAATCAGTTTAACTTCATCTGGGGAGGCCTTATACAGGATGCTTGTAATCAATGTATTGATACAAACGCTCTTTCCTGACCCTGTTGCACCAGCAATTAAGATATGAGGCATTTTTCCGATATCTGCAACAATAGGTTTACCACCAATGTCTTTACCTAATGCGAAGGCCAACTTAGAAGGAAAGGCTGTAAATTGATCAGTATCAATTACATCTCGTAAATAAACAATCTCACTAGATTCATTCGGTACTTCTATCCCAACAGCAGCTTTACCTGGAATAGGTGCTTCAATACGAATACCAGAAGCCGCTAAATTTAAGGCAATATCATCAGCTAAGTTGACAATTTTGCTAACCTTAACCCCTTGCTTAGGTTGGAGCTCATAGCGAGTAACTGTTGGACCCTTATGAATTTGAGTCACTTTTGCTTCTACACCAAAACTTAGGAGTGTCTCTTCAAGTTTTTTTGCATTGCCTAGTGAAGCACGAGAATTAGATTTTTGTCCTGCATTTTCATTTTTCTTTAAAAGCTGAAGAGATGGAAACGTATAAGGGATCTCATGGTGCAGGCTAGAATCCAAATCCTCATCAGCCTCGAAGACACTACTTACAGGTGCATCTGGATCAGTCATTAAATGCTTCATTTCTTGGAGTGCACGTGCCGGTGGTTCAGTGCTTGTTATAGGCTCTTGATACACGGATGTTTCTTCTAAAGGTTCTCTTATAGGTTCTTTAGGCATGTCATTTACCCCAAAATAGATAGGTGGGTGTTCAAAATGATCAGCTTCAAATCCATTGTCTTGAAGGACTACAGAAGATTCTAGTATTGGAGGCTGGTTGATCTTCTTTTCCCAAATCGGTTTAGATGTACGTACTCTACTTTGAACAACTTCTTGTATACGGGAATAAAATACTTGGAAGTTTTCGCTAAGCCAACTTAAAATGGGGAACTTTGTTGCAATAAGTAGCCAAATACCAAAGCTGGCAACAAGTACAATAAAACTTCCATAAATTCCAAGCAATGTCAGGAAAGTCTGTCCAATAAGTGCGCCGATATAACCCCCGTTGAGATAAGATGCCGTTTTATAGTAGTCTAAACTCCACAAAGTTAAAGTAGCACGATCGCCAAAATATACAAGGTGGAAAAAGCAAATGAACATGACAAGTAGTGGAACGACATAGAATAAAAAGTCAATCATTTTATCCAATGTCCTTTTAAGATAGTAATATCCCATGACAATCATTACAAAAGGCAAAAGATAACCACCTATTCCAAGCATTCCTACAAAAAGACTTTTAATGCCTGTACCGATCAGTCCAACTTGATTGGTAAACATACTTGCTAGAATCAACACACTAAACCCAATTAAAGCGACCCCTACGATTTCACTCATTAAGTCATTACTTATGGCATTACTT